>NZ_JAAHIE010000999.1:0-1980 GCF_010671945.1 Moorena sp. SIO4E2 | reverse complement strand
AATGGAAAACTTATTACTGCGCGATTCCTAATCGCCTTTAGTGAAATTTTCTGGGGGTGATGACATGCAACCTGAAATCCTTACTGGATAATAATTTCAGCCCATAAGTTACTTAATCGGTGCCCAAGCTAAAAACTGATATTTTATTTTTTTATACTTTTTTAAGTAATTCTATTATCAATAATTCTATTTAAGCGATCGCAAATCCCTCTTAGTTCGGTTTGACTACACACTGGATCTCGTGGTGCTGGCAATTCTGTGTTGGGCCATGTGGATAAATCAAAACAGGGACAACAGTTTGGTGGTATCCCAGCACTTTTAATGGGTACAGGCATATCACAACGGGAACAAGGAAGTATATCCCACTTGGGTGTTAATAAATCCGCAATTGTTTCATCAGTTCCTTCCAGGTAACAATCACCAGTCTCTGGTGAAATCGCTAGCTGCCAAATCGTTTCAAATTCTTGGCTGTAGTGCTTGCCATTTGTAAGTGATTGTGGCTGCATAGCTGAAAAACCATTGCGCATCACAACTTTTTTCCCTAACTGGAACCAGTAGGTGAGATAGCGTTTGACTTGTGCTTCAGATGCCATTGGTTTGTTAGTAGTTTGTTATTAATAGTTAGTTTTAACCCGTTGAATAAACAACTGAGTTAGGAAGCTTCTTCCACACTGGCGGTATCTTTACCCTCTTGCCATGGATGGGATTAGGTTTGAGGTGATTCGCCAACAGTACCATTATAGGGTAATGGTTGACCCAGAGTACTGAGATTAAGCACATGACCACCGGTGACTAAGTAGACTGGGTTAGCCAAGTGCCCCAAATAACGCACTACATTTCCGAGGCGATCGCGAAATGCCCTACCCATAGGATAAGCTGGAACCACTCCCCAGCCAGCCTCTTCTGCAACAAAAATTACAGAACCTTTAACCTGGGTCAAACTATTCCATAAGCTTTGTAACGTTTGCTGCCAAACAGTATCATCCTGTTCTAGGCAATTGGCAACCCAGGTTCCTAGAGAATCTACTAACAGGCAGTGATTGATGTCAGAATATTTGGTAATTGTTGCTGGCAAGTCCAGTGGTACCAAAAGGGTTGTCCATGAACTGGGGCGTCGCTGCTGATGTTTTTCAATGCGGGCCAGCCACTCTGGATCATCCGGGTTGATTGTGGCAGTAGCGACGTATACTACCGATTTCCCAGTCTGCATTGCCAGGGTTTCTGCCCACTCGCTTTTGCCAGACCTGGATGGTCCGGTGACTAAAATTAAATTACTGGTAAATTTGGTACTAGTAAATTGGGTACTATTCAAGGCTATTGGGACTTATATTGCCATTGCGCGAAAATTAACAGAGCTTATAGTTCAGAATAATTGGCATCTTCCCCCTTCAAATCAACTATATTTACTCACAAAATCAGTCTTCATGAAATCAAAATTGCGACGGATCGAGACAACACTAAATCAGTTAGCAAAAGCTAGTGCCACTGATTCATCACAACCATCCCCAGCTGTGGCTGATCAAACTAATCAGCAACAAGCAGGTGTAGTAAGTCGTAGACATAAAAAGGAACCTTCTTTCTCTATGGCAGTACAACCGTTTCCCACTCGCCAGGATGAACAGAAGATACCAACTCTGCCTAGATTGAAATACCCTAAACTGGGAAACCATCGCCATGGTGCTAACCCAGCTTTGGCCATGAATCTGTTGCAAGACATTGAGGGAATTGTTCTGGGTTGGCAGCAGGAACTGCACAAAATCCTCCTTCAAATTCAAGACCTATACCTAGAAGGACCAATTGTTGATGGCTGGTTAGAGTCTCAAGCGAGTCAACCCCAAGATGCCATGGGGACAGTAAGACTAGCCAATGGTGACCGGATGATGGACTATGTGGATGAAGGAGTTGAGCAATCGAATACTAATGTTACGTATCAATCTCCTCGTACTGGTTACCGTCTTTGTGGCTTGGATGAGCAGGGTC
>NZ_JAAHIE010000998.1:0-1986 GCF_010671945.1 Moorena sp. SIO4E2 | reverse complement strand
AATCCGGCTGCTATCCTCCCCAAAAGTCACATCTAATACCCAATGCAGTTGGTTTTCAATGGACCAGTGTTGTCGGATAGCTTTGCCCAACTTCTGAGCATTGGGCGGCAAAGAAGTAAGGTAGAACCTATCCCACTAATACCAAAATATGGTAATCTGTTCTTGTTTGAGAAGAGTGTATCTGCTGATGGCTGGACGCTTTGAAGGATTAAGTGATTTGGGTGCGGCTCTTATAGAAAGACGATAGAATGGGGAAGAGTTTTTTACCACAAGCTATGCTGTAGCAGTGTTTTGAGAGAAAAAACCGAAGGACTCGACAGGCGCTTAACAGCAGTATGAGCCAGGATTAAGTTAGAGATATGCAACCATCTACCTCAAATGAAGACAGATTTTTTTCAGGAGCCCGAGAGCTATTTGAACAAATAGTTGATTGGCTCGGTTCAGAAACAGTGTGCGGTGCGCGAGCATGGGGAATTAGAGACGTTACTACTCGAAAATGGATACGAACTATTGAGACGACTGTTACAAGGTTACTTGGATAGACGAAGTAACGACGAAATCGAGGGTGATTGTTTAGGTAGGGACGGAGTAAACAGAACCCATAAGATCAGAGGAAACAGGAAACTAACAACCATCTTTGGCACGGTCATTGCCCATCGTATTGGTTACGGAGGAAGGAAGATCACTTCTCGTGGGTCCATTGGATGCAGCAATTTTACTTACCACCAGAACAATACTCTCATGGACTCAGGGAGCGAGTAGCTCAAGAAGTAGCCCGTTCCGGGTTTGGAGAAACAGTGGAAATCATCTCCAAAACCACCGCAGCCAAAGTTGGTAAGCGTCAAGTTGAACAATTGGCTTATAAGAGCGCTTGTGACTTTGACTCTTTCTACGCTCAGCCAACTTGCACAATCGGTTGAAGGAAAACACACAGGAGAAATAGTAGTAATTACTGTTGATGGAAAGGGTGTTGTGATGCGTACACTTTGGCCTTCGTGCCGACACCCAAAAACGAGCACTTGCTTCTTCCAAAAAATTAAATAAACGATTAACTAAAGGGGAAAAGCGCAATGCCAAACGTATGGCAACAGTAGCTTCAGTTTATACTATTGACCCCTTGGTTCGCACACCTGAGCAAATTGTCAATCCCTCTTCTAATCACCAAAACATCAAACGACGGAGACCAATGGGCAAGCGTGTTTGGGCAAGTTTAGAAAAAGAACCATACCAGGTGATCACAGAAGCATTTGATGAGGCATTGCACCGCGACCCCAATCAACAAAAACACTTTTGTGCTCTAGTCGATGGCAATAAAACACAATTATTGCTGTTAAAGAAATATGCTCGTCAACACCAGCTCAATTTAACCATTGTGCTCGATATTATCCATGTAATTGAGTATTTATGGAAGGCAGCATTTGCCTTTTATGGGGATACCAGCCAGCAAGGGGAGGCTTGGGTTACTCAAAGAATATTACTGATTCTTCAAGGACGCTCATCTCAGGTGGCAGCTGGGATGCGTCGCAGCGCCACATTACGTCAACTCAACCCATCACAACGTAAACCAGTGGATACCTGTGCCCAATATCTGCTCAATAACAGTGCTTACCTCCAATACAATGATTACTTGAAAGCTGGTCTTCCCATTGCTACCGGGGTGATTGAAGGTGCTTGTCGTCATCTGATTAAAGACCGCATGGATCTGACTGGAGCTAGAGGTCGTCTTATGGGTGCTGAGGCGGTTTTACGTCTTCGCTCCCTTTATATTAGTGGTGTAGGACATGAATATTGGCGCTTTCACTTAAAGCAGGAACATAAACGTCATCACCTGGCTTTGTATTTTGATGGTATTCCTTTAATAGACCTCTTGCAAAAGTCCAATAAAAAAGATATAAATGGGTCAGTATAAGGGAAAATAATGACCTATCAAAAAGTTAAAGATTTAACTAACCAGGAGTTCAAACGCCTTTGTGGGGTAAGAATTGA
>NZ_JAAHIE010000997.1:0-1987 GCF_010671945.1 Moorena sp. SIO4E2 | reverse complement strand
GACATACAGCGTGGCTACAGCTAAGATAAACCATAACCGAGATAGGGCAGACACAGAACGAATTTTCGACTTGTGCACATTCCAGCCATTGGACTGATCATCCAAGAAGTTTTCTTCAATATCAAATGGGTGCGGCTCTTTTAAAAGTACGGTAGACTAGATCTCAGTAAAACTGACAAATTAGTCAGAGTAATAGTTTGAGTCAATACCTCCTGGTGGGTGACCAGCTGAAAAAGTCAGCAGTAGTTCAGGAAAAGTTTGGACCTATGCAACCATCGATCTCAAATGAAGACATGTTTTTCTCACAAGCGCGAGAGCTATTTGAAGAAATAGTGGACTGGCTGGGTTCAGATAGTGTTTGCGGTTTACAACATGGGGAATTAGAGAGTAAACTGCTTGAAAACGGATACGAACTATTAAGACGACTGCTGCAAGGTTACTTCGACAGACGAAGTGATGACGAGATCGAAGGAGAATGCTTAGGTAACGACGAAGCCAAGAGAACCCATAAGAAGAGATTTACAAGGAAGCTGACAACAATATTTGGCACGATCATCGCCAATCGAATCGGTTATGGTGGACGAAAAATAACTTCCCTCAACCCACTCGATGCCGAGTTAAACCTACCAGTAGAAAAATACTCCCACGGACTGAGAGAGCGAGTGGCTGTCGAAGTAGCTCGTTCAGGGTTTGGCGAAACAGTCGAAATCATACAGAAAACAACAGCCGCAAAAGTTGGTAAGCGACAAGTTGAACAATTGGCTGATAAAAGTGCTTGTGACTTTGATCAATTCTATGCTCATCAACAAGCACAATCGGTTGAATTGAAGGAGACGGGGGAAATAGTAGTTATTAGTGTGGATGGCAAGGGTGTTGTCATGCGTACAGAAGACTTACGTGCTCCCACGCAAAAAAGAGCGCTGGCAAATAGCAAGAAGTTAAATAAACGATTAACTAAGGGGGAAAAACGCAATTCAAAGCGAATGGCAACAGTGGCTTCAGTTTATACCATCAACCCTTTTGTTCGTACACCTCAACAAATTGTCAGCACAGAAGAAGAACACAAAAAAATCAAACGACCCAAACCAATCGGTAAGCGTGTTTGGGCAAGTTTAGTTAAAGAACCATCACTTGTTATAAAAGAAGCTTTTGACGAGGCATTACACCGCGACCCCAATCAACACAAGCGTTTTTGCGCTCTGGTCGATGGTAACAAGACACAATTATCGCGCTTTGAAAAAATTTGCTCGCGAACACCATCTCAAGTTAACGATTGTCCTGGATATTATTCATGTGATTGAGTATCTGTGGAAGGCTGCATTTGCCTTCTATTCGGACACTAGTCAACAAGCCGAAGTTTGGGTTAGTAAACGTTTACTGCTGATCCTTGAAGGTAAATCGAGTACAGTTGCTGGGGGTATGCGTGGTAGCGCTACAAAGCGCCAACTTTCTGCATCACAACGTCAGCCAGTGGATAAGTGTGCCAGATATTTACTCAACAACGCTGCTTACCTCAAATACCACGATTACTTGAAAGCTGGTCTTCCCATTGCCACTGGGGTTATTGAGGGCGCTTGTCGTCACTTAATCAAAGACAGGATGGACATTACCGGGGCTAGATGGAGTCTTATGGGTGCTGAGGCGGTTTTACGTCTGCGCTCGCTTTATGTTAGCGGTGATTGGCAAGAGTATTGGCCCTTTCACTTAAAGCAAGAGCATAAACGTAATCACTTGTCTTTGTACAAAGATGGCCTTCCTTTGATGAAACGACTAATTCAAGCTCGTTGCTCTATTACTGCTCCTCCTACTCTTCCGATACCTCTCTAAACCTGACCAAACGTCTTTCCAAAAGAGCCACACCAATATCAAATCGCATTCCATATTCCTGCGCATGTTTGGAGGGTCGTCTTTTCATCGCTAACAATCGCCCAAAACTCACCATTGACATTGTTGCGACCAAAGATGAGATGGACCCAACCGTACCTTT
>NZ_JAAHIE010000996.1:0-1988 GCF_010671945.1 Moorena sp. SIO4E2 | reverse complement strand
TATGGAGGCGCAGATGAGGCATCTGGACAGGTCGTCCCAATCCCCACATTGCCTGATTCACTTACAATGGTTAAATGTTGTTTTACTTTTGAAATGCATTCGCTATAGCTTTCTATATATAATTTTTTTTCTGAACTGCCAATGTACTTAAGGTCAAAACCCCCGTTTGTTGCGGTCGATTCTCCCAATTGAATGGTTGCATTATCTTGACCCCAAATCTTCAGGACAGGTTCATCTCCTTTAATTTCCAGCTTTGCATCTGGACTATCCGTTCCAATCCCCACATTGCCATCTTTCTTAATAAAGAAAGGAGTAGTATTCTTTGATTCATCATCAATCCGTAAAGCATCTTCATTACCCGTCTGGCGAATATGGAGTTTCGCCGTCGGCTTATCGATACTCAGTCCCACATTCCCATTACTACTGTTAATAAAAAGCTTGCTCTTGCTAACTTCACCAGAAGCATAATGAGATATATTTAAACCTGGCTTATCTCCTGATTTTTGATTAATACTCCAAGTGTTCTTGTCACCCGCATCATAAAAATCCAACAGTTTCTCATCCGTACCTTGGGCGGTAATCTTGAGGGGGGCGGTAATCTTGAGGGGAGTATCTGCCCCAGCCGGGTTTTCTATGCCATCATCTTTTATATTGAGGGTGGAATCAATAAAGTCTGCAAAATTCTGTTGAGAAGGCTTTTTACCTGTCTCGAATAATTTTTTTAGTTCACTTCTCTTCTTTTGAGCCATGATATTTAACTCCTTTTAAATAACTTCAAAATCAGTAACAATACTCATATAACCAATCCCCTCAAAATCATCTTCATCATAAGATTTTTCTGTGCCCATCAGGTAGATAATATGTTGAGGGGCAGAAACCAAAATTGAATCCGGGTGTTGCACTTGGGCGAGATTAGACGGAATCACCCGATAATATATATCTGACTTACCTTGAGAACCAGCTTTGATGGGAACTTGCTCAATTAATTTGAGATAGCCAACATAATCCACATAGGATCTTTTCTCAATAAAATGGATCACTGAGGAATTATGGATTGAACTACCAAAGGTAATATATGCTTGTGCTTCATAAGCCCACGGGGACAAAAAGCGTTTAATATCTTCATTGAGTTGATTCAGATAGTCCCCCTGGTCATATCCAGCGCGAAAACGGATACCCACTTTGTATTGAATGGGTTTGTAGCGGGGATTTTTTACCACGATTTGCACAAACGGTGAGGTATAGTTTTGCAGGTATACCTGGATTTCCTTTAGTAAGTAGGAAGGTGCTTTGGGTTCCAGGGGAAAGAAAGGCGCAGTATTCGCCACGTCGGGAATTACCACCACTGTCACCTTGGCATCACCAGGATTGTGGTTGCCAGCAGCAGAGGTGATACATTTCACCTTATAGATTTGGGGGAAATGTTCCAATACTAGACGTTCGTAATCCCAGGCGGTTATAGCCCTCTGTTTATGGCGCAGTCTTTCACTCACCCGCATGGTGAAGGCGCGATTGTCTTCTTTTGGTTTACCGCCAAAGGAACTATAGGGCTGTTGTACTGTGTTGATGGCGGGATCTCGTGTGACAAATCCTTGAATGGAATTAGCTGGGAGGGGTTTACTTAAATGGTCGGCTGCATTCCCCTGGTTGACAAAGGTCGCCCTGACAGCTTGGGTTTTGATGTCCAGAGTATCAGGAATGGCGGCAGCATTTTCGGTGACGGTAGCTCGTAGCCAATGTAAACCACTGGGTAACAAGTTATGCTGACTGGTGGCTCCCTCAGGGATACTCAAGCGGATAATCCCCGAATCGACTAACCCGTTGGTACTATCGGAAAGCATCTCTGTATTTTTAAATTCTTGCCAAGAATTACCACTCAAGTAACTCCAGTGAATCTGTGGTGGAGTTAGTTCCCCATTGCCACTCCCCGGTATCATTTGGAAGAGGATGGAAATGTTTTGGGGTGGTTGCAGATTGCGGATACCGAA
>NZ_JAAHIE010000995.1:0-1991 GCF_010671945.1 Moorena sp. SIO4E2 | reverse complement strand
GCAGCAGCAGTCCGAATTACTCAAGGAAAAATACCGAAAAATCGCTTGGGATAAGCCCCGTCATCAATCGGCTTTCCTGGCCAAGTTCAAATCAGAACTCAGCCAAGAGCAAGATTGGCCCCGACGAATTATCAAAGTCAGGAAATTACTGCAAGTTCTGTTTATTCCTGGTTATTTCAACTCCCCCAGCTTTAGGGAACTGACCCAAAAACTTCGTCACTCTATCCGACCCAAGCCAGGGAGTAATTCCCATAACTTAGCTGTCTCTACTGGTGTCTCTACTAATAATAAAACCCCAACATCAGTTTCCCCTTTGCCAAAGCTAGGCACAGGAATTGCCATCTTACTGCTAGATGCCGAAAATTTACGGCTCAATAGTGAAACCGAAAAATTCCTAGCTCAAATTTGTTCCTACCCGATCCAAATCAAAATTGCTGTTGCCAATTGGCGTGCTATGGGTAAGTATGACACTGAACTGCATACTCGTGGCTATGAGCTAATTCACGTCCCACCAGGAAAGGACAGCGCTGATTTTAAGATGGCTACCGTTGGCGCTTCTATCTTTATCCATTATCCAACCGCCAAGGAAGTCTTAGTCTGTTCCTCTGATGGGGTAATGACTCATCTTTGCACCACCCTACAAACCCATGGACTAACAGTCTATTTGGTGCGTAAACAAAACGATAAAATCATTGTTTTAAATAACAAAACTCGTGAAACTAAAGCCCATTCTCTGGTTTCTGTACCAGAAATTCCCACCCTTGAAGAATTTATTAATCAGCTCAAAGACATCCTCAAAGCTGAACAAAAACGCACTTCCAATGCTTGGATAAACCTGTCTAGACTATCTTATCTATTTGAGTCTAAGTATCAGCTTACCATCAATCAAGTTGTGTCCCTGCGCTTGCCGGGAAAACTAACAACCGATATTTTTAGTGATTACCCCAAGGAATTTGTTACTCATCACATACCGGGGACTTCAAATTTTTATATAACTCTATTTGAAAAGCCAATTTCTTTCATTAAAAAGACCTCTTCTTTAAAGACTATTCAGTTAAAGCCTACTGTTAAGCCTTTATCTAAAATTGAATCTAAATCAGATTTGGAAGAGATACTAGTTAAACTCCTCAAGGATTTGAAGACAAACTATAAAGATCCTTATGTTCCGATCGCTCATATAGCTACTGAATTTAAAAAACAATACTCTCGACCCATTACTCAGTTGATGAGAGACTTAAATTTAAAAGGTACATTCCCCAAATTTTTGCAATCCTTAGGAGCGTTTAAACTGAAGAAAGTTGGTAAAGCTTATCAAGTGGCTTTACGGTTAGACGGGTTGAATGCGGTAGTTATTGAACAGTAAAAACTCTAGAGTAGTCGGGAGTCGGGAATCGGGAATCGGGAATCGGGAATCGGGAATCGGGAGTCGGGAATCGGTAAAAAATCCAGCATTGCTGAATCTTTGGATCAATATGAATAAGTGGGGTGGGCATCCTGCCTGCCCGACAAGATCAGTAACGGGCAAGATGCCCGTTCCACGCAAGATGCTCGTTCCACGCAAGATGCCCGGGTAGGTTTTTAACTTTGGGGGGAGTACGTACTTTCATTGCCAAAAAACTCCAATAATATAGATATCCAAATCTACAAGAATTTAAGGGACGGGTGCGCCCAGCTGAGGGCGTTTCCCCGACTCCCGACTCCCGACTCCCGACTCCCGACTCCCGACTCCGGACTCCCGACTCCCGACTCCCGACCCAAACCTCAAAAACCTACCCCTGTCAGGAGTAATGGGTAAGTCCTAAGACATAGGCAATGTTACAAATTCGTAACTTTAGTGATAAATACTCACGGGATGAGATAATAATGTAAATAAATATTACATTTTGTTAGATAATGATTAGAGTATTTACAGACTTTGACGGTCCGATCATGAATGTGTCGGAGCGTTACTATCGGGTTTACCAGTTTTGTCTCAAAGAAATCCAACGCCC
>NZ_JAAHIE010000994.1:0-1993 GCF_010671945.1 Moorena sp. SIO4E2 | reverse complement strand
TGGATAGTATTCTTCAAAGGTGACAACAACCTGTGCAGCAACCGCCCGATGACATTCCTGGTAGAACTTGGAGCCAAAGACTCCGGAAAACACCTCCTCCAGATTCTGATTCAGAAGCTGTTCGGGTTGACTCTGTAGCATTTGGAAAGCTTGGGGATTAAGATAGGTAATCTGCCACTGGTCGTTTAGGGAAATAAAGGCATCCGTGATACTTTCGAGAATGTTGATGGTACGACGGTTAGCTTTTACCAAATTGTTGATAATTAAATAGGCAATCCAAGCCAACAAAATCAACAACCAACTATAGGCATATAAACGATAAGTATTAGCTGTATCAATAGCTTGGCGATAGTAGAGGTTATAGTGGGACTAAGCGCGATAATTCAAGGCATAAATAGTGCTATGCTATATAGGGTAAGTTTTTTAGGTTGATTACTTTTTCCGTCCAATCCCATGAAAGAAACTGTTTCCACAGCAATGCCTCCATGCTCCCTTGAGATGGTGCAAGCGTTTTGATGATATCTTTCACACAAAAGCTCAAAAAAAAGAGTTTAGGCACTACCAGCGGGGGATTATTGGGAGAAAGTGAACGGAAAAACCTATCTCAGATTGCCGGAAACGCGCTCTGATGTCTCATACCACAGCCTACGGCATTTTGCGGTGCGAGCTTCCTGGAGTGAACAAGAGATTAACGAACGCCGGTTGCAAGTGATGAATAGCTGTCGTCAGACCAAAATCCCTGTGCTTTTGGCGCACGCTACGCGAACGTGGATTTGCACTAATTGTAGACGACAGCGGACAAAGCGCTTTTGGCGCACGCTACGCGAACGGAAAAGTGGAAACTTCACTATTGGTGTCGGTCTGCCTTACATTGGGGAAATCGGGAAAACGGATAATGGAATTGTGGTGGTAACAACCCATCTGTATGATGGTCGAAAAAGTCTACCGTTAGATCTTGAGTTATATCAACACGGGAACTCATTGCCCCAGGGAAAAAAAGATCCAGCCAACCTGCGCGAAACCGGAGCTAGCCTTGGGGTTAATTGATAAGACATTAAGTCGGGGATATCATCCAGGAATGGTCCTGATAGATGCTGGATATGGAAACAATACATCATTTTTATTAGAGCTAGAAAATCGACAACTCAAGTATTTAGTCCGAATCGCTAAAAAATGCGCCAAAAGCGCACGCTACGCGAACGAAAAGTGAGTGACCCGAACGCCAAAAATTCGGGAGTTACTATTCGGGTTGATGAGTTAGCCCAAAGCCTTCCGGATGAGGCTTTCACAGAAGTTCAACTAAATCTAAATAAGTCAAAAACCCTGTGGGTTGCCACCCTCGAAGTAGAAATATCTCGTCTGAGTGGAAAAAGAAGTCTGGCTATCGTCATGAATCAACCGACTTTTAGTCAAGCCACAGATATTGCGGTGCGACCCAAGGGCGATTTACTCGCCCTAGGAGGCGCGCACCGTGACTATTTTTTGACAAATGTCGAAACGGATGTGGTCACTCCCCAATGGGTGGTCGAGACTTACGCTCAACGAAATTGGGTGGAAGTATTTTATCGGGAGCAAGCGTGGTGGTTGGGACTCAAAGAATATCAAGTTCGCCATAAACGCAGCTTGATGAGGCATTTTATCTTGGTCATGTGTGCCTATACTTTTATTCTTTGGCATCAATTAACTGGGGGATTGCGAAGACGATGGGCATCGAAACCTTTAAAGACATTTGCTGAAGCAATAGATGCTTTTCGCAGTGCCATGTCTTGCCGCGCATGTTCATTGGCTCCAGGAAAATCCGGACGTATTTATCAGATATAAAGCGAGTAAGGGCTATATTTGGGCTTGATTTTGGCTAAAGTCCCAATAGACGTAATCTAGTTCTTCGTTTAGCTGCTTGGTAGGGAGCTGTAGCAGCTGCTGGGTCAGTTCATCTACCTGAGGTTTATTGCTCATAATTTTTCGGTAATGGCTGAGGGCTAGATCGATAAAT
>NZ_JAAHIE010000993.1:0-1994 GCF_010671945.1 Moorena sp. SIO4E2 | reverse complement strand
GGTAACAGACAAAAATCTTATTAACTGTAAGCATTCAGCCGTCAGCTAATGGGCTACGCGCACGCTGCGCGAACAGTTAATGGGCTACGCGCATTAGCTGAATGCTTACCATTAACTCAATTTTTTGGTAACCGTTCAGGGGGGTTGTAATCATCAAAAAAACACACCCGGCAGGAGTAATAATGAAATAAAATTATTAAGCTGCGATCACTAGCTCTCGCTCATGGTCGTGATCAGAAATAGCTACCTATGGGAGTAACGAAGGGGCAGGTTTACCTGCGCGTGCAGCGTTGATTGCATTTGTCAAAAACTCCAAAACATTACGCTGCTGGGACTTCAATGTTGTCACAACAGTTAACATACGAGCAACAAAAGCACTCCCTGCTTGAGTCTGAGCAACCTTAACTGGTACGTCGCCAGATTACTGCTGGAGCGATGCAGCGCGGTCTTGGGGGTTCCCCCCATGAGCGACTGCATCAAGACACGGATGGCTCTTTCTGCTGCATTATTTGTTGGTTCCACACCCTCAACACTCACAAACAACCATAAAGCTGGTTCAACTTTGAGTAGTTGGCGACAAGTGCGGACAGTTTTAGCAAGGGGTGTTTTCTCCTGTGACCCAATCGAGTAAGAATCTGCTTGTTTTAAAGTCAACTTGACCGCTTCACGTATCTCCTCGACCAGCAATTGAAACTGACAACGTTTCAAAGTACCATCTCTTACCCGATGCCACAATTTAAACAGCTTCTCCTGTTGTTTAACCAGTGCAGTCCCTAATTCAATAGAAACCCCAGGACGTTCCGAGATTTTAATAAATTCCCGTCGCAGATGTGCCCAACACAATTGCCGACGTTCCTTGTCTACCCAGTTATACGCACCATGACGGTCTGAGTTTAAAATACCACCAAAATTTTGACCCAGTAGGTTTGCCAGAAGCAGAGGTACAACGAGTTAGGGCAATCTCAAAAAATGTCACTAGTGGCGTGAGTGGCACCCACAACCACGCTTTTCGTTGTTTGGGGTTTTTCCCATCTAGATTTCCGTGGATTTTAGCTCGAAACGGGCTGCTCCTACCACCAATGAGTGTTGGACATAAAGTTTGGCATCCTCAACACTGCTTGCCACTGCATCGCTTGCTTCTTGCCGGAGTTTGTTTACCGTTCCTAATGACATGGAAATCTCAAACAAGTCAGCTAGAGCACTTTGCACCTGGCGTTGACTATTGCGGTAAACGACCCTCAGTAGTGCCACCATTGCTACTACTCGTACTCCGTATCCACTCCTGTTGACCTCCTCTGGCAATTTAGCCCTGGTTGATCTGTGACATTGCCCACACTTCAAGGAGTGCAAACGATGCTCGATCACGATCGGTTCAATCGGTGGAATCTCTACTATTTGGTGGCGATAGGGGTTTTGATCTTCTCCACTTAGTCAAATCCCACAACAGGAGCATTTGGTTGGATGATGGTCAATGATCTGGTTACACCGCTCGATTGGATACAAGTAAAGATTATGCCCATCATGACCTGGTTGACCCCCTCGTTTTCTCTTACTTTTCTTTTTCTGTGGTTTTTTTTCCAGCCCTGGTGGGTCAAAGGAAGGAGGCGATGATGAGTTCTTTGATGTCCGTCGGGTTTTTTCTAATAGCTGTTGCTGAACTGCCGATATATCTCTGAGTTGTTTTTCTAAATTTTCAATTTGCTGCGCCATTCCCTCTACCAGTTTTTTGACACTGGCTGGAGTTTCTTCCCAATCTGACCAGGGGACTTGCTCTATATAGTTTGGGCGCTGCTGTTCCATGTTCCTTACCTTAGCATATTCTCGCTGCCATTTTTGGCGAGGGCTCTTCTACCCCCTGAACGCTTACATTTTTTGTTGAAATTCGAATAAATCCCATCCTAAAGAAGTTTTTTTGTTCAAAGTCAACGAATTTTCCCCTGACTTTGAACAAAAATCAAAGTCGGATTTGCGTACGCAACCAGAATTTAGAGTAC
>NZ_JAAHIE010000992.1:0-2012 GCF_010671945.1 Moorena sp. SIO4E2 | reverse complement strand
CATTAACACCTGCCATCTATAGGGAGTAGGGAGTAGGGAGTAGGGAGTAGGGAGTAGGGAGTAGGGAGTAAGCATTCAGCTGTCAGCGGTCAGCTTAATACTTCAAATAAATTTGAAATGGGAGAATTTAAGAGTTCAATATTTTATCGAATTCGCTGATAGCTGATTAGCTGATAGCTGATTAGCTGATAACTGATAACTGATTACCTGATAGCTGATAGCTGTTCGCGAAGCGTGGCCAAAGGCCTTTAGCTGATAGCTGATAGCTGATAGCTGATAACTTACTATAAAAAACGCTATAAATAATAATAAGATTAGGCGGAATACTTATGAAAGCAATTCTCTACACACAATACGGATCACCGGATGTTCTTCAGCTCAAAGAAATAGAAAAACCCATCCCTAAGGAAGATGAAGTATTAGTAAAAATTCATAGCGCATCCGCCAATGCAGGTGACTGGCATTTACTCAGAGGAAAACCCTTCTTGATCCGCCTCATGGGCTTTGGGCTTCTAAAACCAAAAAACCAGATACTGGGAGCTGACATAGCAGGGCGAGTTGAAGCCGTTGGCAAAAATGTAAAGCAGTTTCAGCCAGGTGATGAAGTATTCGGGGACCTATCCGAGGGTGGTTTCGGGGGTTTTGCCGAGTATGTATGTGCTAAGGAAAGTGCATTAGTCTTGAAACCCGCTAATATGACCTTCGAGGAAGTGGCAGCAGTACCCGCAGCCGCACTCACCGCCCTGCAAGGTCTTCGGGACCAAGGACAGATTCAGCCAGGGCAAAAGGTTTTAATTAATGGTGCCTCTGGTGGTGTGGGTACCTTTGCCGTCCAAATTGCCCAATCCTTCGGAGCCGAAGTGACTGGGGTGTGCAGCACCAGGAATTTAGACATGGTGCGCTCCATTGGTGCAGACCATGTGATTGATTACACTAAAGAAGATTTCACCAAAAATGGCCAGCATTATGACCTGATTCTTGATGCTGCCGCCTATCGTTCCATTTTGGATTACAAGGGTATATTAACTCCCAACGGAATTTATGTCTTTGTCGGAGGTTCCACAGCTCAACTTTTCCAACTTATGTTCCTAGGACCATGGATTTCCATGACCGGAAGGAAGAAAATCGTGTCCCTGTTTATGGAACCAAACCATAAGGATTTGGTGTTTATCAAAGAGCTTCTTGAAACCGGCAAAATAACAGTTGTTATCGATAGAAGATACAGCTTAAGTGAAGTGCCTGAAGCGATCAGATATCTTGAACAAGGACACGCTAGAGGTAAAGTTGTAATAACCTTGGAAGATAATTGAGTAGGGAATCGGGAATCGGGAATCGGGAATCGGGAATCGGGAATCGGGTTTTACATCTCAAATGAAAATGCGATATATCCCAGTACCCTATTGCCTATTGCCTATTGCCTATTGCCTATTGCCTATTGCCTAAAGTACAACCCTAGGATTCCTCATCCAACGATTCCTCATCTATCGGATTACCGACATCAAAAACAATCACAAATTTAGCATCGGGCATCAGCCGTTTCAGAGCCTTTAAATGACCGTCGGCATCAGAGCGGTTGCGGAACCGACCAACAACGACTCGCTGCATCTTGGGTAATAGCCGCATGATCACCCATGGATGAAGGCGTTCAGAATAAGTCATAATAAAAGTATCTCCTGTCATAGGGGACCCAAGGCTAGCCCGTAGATTTGTACGTTTCCCGGGCTAGCTCTTGAGGTGGAAGTTTTACCAACCACTCTTTTATATTAACACAAATAATCTTTTAGTGTAACATATTTTGAAAATTTTTGTAACAAATTTGTAGGGAGTAGGGAGTAGGGAATAGGGTCAAGATATGTGAGGAGTTTTTTGGATTTTGGTGATATTTTGATCTATAGCGCTTATTGCATTTATGAGGTACGCTTTTGAGCCTCAAAGTCCCCCTTATTAAGGGGGATTTAGGGGGATCCCTTTGTAGCTGATGGGAGAGAGAATTGTTATAGTTAGATGTGCTA
>NZ_JAAHIE010000991.1:0-2016 GCF_010671945.1 Moorena sp. SIO4E2 | reverse complement strand
GGTACATGTTTTTAGTGACCAGGGAGCAGGGAGCAGGGAGCAGGGAGCAGTGAAATCATAAGATGTAAGAGGTAAGATGTAAAATGCTAAAAATACTGTGTACCTCATTAGACTAAAGACCGCTATATACTTTATGGAAAACGCGATGTTCCTTTGGAACCGCTACGCGAACGCAACAGGAGTGGACTAGGGTATCACTAATTGAAAAAGCGTCTAGACGATCCCTAGATTCCCCTTGTTTAATTCCAGTTCCCCTATTTTTCTATTCACCAATGAACCAGACCACTGATACCCAACCACAGACGGCTAATGATGGCCAGCCCAGTATCATCAGGGCCATCACTAAACGGTTTCCATCATTGCAAGGAATGGAAACATTTACCTTCATCTGGTTTGGCCAAGTCATTTCACTAATCGGTACCAGTCTGACTAGTTTTGCCCTCAGCATTTGGGTTTACCAGCAAACCGATTCTGTGACCCAATTTTCCTTACCCGTCCTCTCGGCGGCGATTCCTCCGATTTTAATTGGTCCGATTGCGGGAGTCTATGTCGATCGCTGGAGTCGTCGTTGGACGATGATTATTAGTGATTTCTCTGCCGGTTTGTGTACGTTGCTAGTGGTTTGGTTATACCTTAATGGCAGTTTGGAAGTTTGGCATATCTGCCTAACAAATGTGCTGAGGTCTAGCTTCAGTACATTTCAAGGTTTAGCCTATTCTGCCGCAACCACTCTGCTGGTTCCCAAAGCTAATCTTGCCCGTGCCAGTGGTATGGTCTTCACAGGACAAGCCATCTCAGATTTAGCAGCTCCTACCTTTGCGGTAACTCTACTTGCGATTATTCAGTTACCAGGGATTATTGCCATTGACTTTATTACCCTACTATTTGCCTTGGTAGCTCTATTGATAGTCAAATTTCCGGAGCTTTCAACTTCAACTGAGGAGCAAACCAAACAGGAGTCATTTATACAAAATTTAACCTATGGCTGGGACTATTTTGTGCAGCGACCAGGTCTTTTGGGATTGGTACTGTTGGTTGCCCTCTGTAACTTCCTGATTGGAGCCGCTCAAGTTCTTGATATCCCATTAGTGCTTTCGTTTGCATCGGTAAGAACCCTAGGCATTGTGGTCTCCTGTGGCAATGCGGGCATGCTGATTGGGGGCTTAGTGATGATCATTTGGGGCGGCTGGCAGAATCAAATGACCACTGTTTTTATCAGTATGTTTACTATTGGCCTGTGCGTACTTCTTGTCGGTCTTCGCCCCTCAGCTATTCTTCTGACTTGTGCAAATTTTTCCATGCTACTAACTATTCCGATAGTCAACAGTGCTATTCAAGCTATTTACCAGCGCAAGGTAGCTCCGGAAGTCCAGGGAAGGGTGTTTGCATTTCGGAAATCAGTGGCTTTTGCGGCGCTGCCTCTGTCTTATGTTATTGCAGGTCCATTAGCCGATCGCTTCTTTGAACCCTTAATGACTCAAGATAGTATTGTGGCAAAAACCATTGGCACAGTGATTGGGACAGGTCCTGGTCGTGGTATTGGCCTAATGTTTATTGCCATGGGAGTTTTGACTATTTTGATGACTTGCATCGCTTACTTTTTGCCTCGTTTACGATATTTGGAGGATGAATTACCTGATGCGATTGGGGATTAAGCATTGGTAAGGGGGAATGTAAGCATATGCGCTACACGCACGCTACTTGAGGTGCTATCAGCCGTCAGCCGTCAGCTGACGGTTTTCCGTAACTCAGCATTATTCCAATGCTTACCTGTTGTCTTGATGCAAAGCGCGAGTGGGGGAAACCCCCTGTTCCCTTGCTGCATCGCTTATTCAAAAGCACTGCGCTACTTGAGGTGCTGCGCGAACAGTAGGGTGACCGTAGGCCTTTAGCTGATCGCTGATAGCTGATAAGCAGGTACACATCATTAATTACCTAATACCAATTTCTGTAACCCTGACATTGTAAGGCTTTTAGGTTTGGAAAATGTGTAATTATTTTTGTGTACCTGCTTAT
>NZ_JAAHIE010000990.1:0-2017 GCF_010671945.1 Moorena sp. SIO4E2 | reverse complement strand
CCAAGGTTAATCGGTTGTTCGCCTTTGGCGTTCGGTGTAGGGTAGGTTAACCGGTTTAAAGTTAACCGGTTGAAGCTTAGAAACTGGAACCTTCAACCTGTAACCTTCAACCTGTAACCTTCAACCTGTAACCTTCAACCTGTAACTTTCAACCTATAACTTTCAACCTGTAACCTTCAACCTGTAACTGGCTACCTGTAACCTTCAATCTGTAACCTTCAACCTGTAACTGGCTACCTGTAACCTTCAATCTGTAACCGAAGATAGTATCTTTGATCGCAACTTATTATGAGAGCCTAATAAAGTTACGATCAATTGACCGATTTTAAACAAAATGGAAAACGATCAAAAGTCAACGGTGATTATTACAGGGGCCTCCTCGGGAGTTGGTTTGGAAGCCGCCAGAGCTCTTGCCAAAACCTGGGGATGGCATGTGGTGATGGCTTGTCGGAATCTGGATAAAGCGGAAAAAGCTGCCCAAGAGGTGGGAATACCAAAAGACAGCTATACAGCGCTATATATTGACTTAGCTAGTTTTGCCAGTGTCCGGCAGTTTGTGAATGCTTTCAGAGCAACCGGCAGAACCCTCGATGCCTTGGTGTGCAATGCTGCCATCTATCTGCCGTTATTAAAGGAGCCGTTGCGAAATCCCGAGGGATATGAATTGAGCGTTGCTACCAATCACCTCGGTCATTTCCTCCTGTGTAATCTAATGCTAGAGGATTTGAAGAGTTCATCTTCTTCCCAGCCAAGGCTAGTGATTGTGGGAACTGTTACTGCTAATCCCAAGGAATTGGGGGGAAAGATTCCGATTCCAGCACCTCCAGACCTGGGAGACCTCAAGGGTTTTGAAGAAGGATTCAAACCCCCGATCTCAATGATTAATGGCAAAGCCTTTAAATCTGGCAAAGCTTACAAAGACAGCAAACTCTGTAACATGCTGACCATGCGAGAGCTGCACCAGCGCTATCATGACTCTACCGGAATAGTTTTCAGCTCCCTTTATCCAGGATGTGTTGCTGAAACCGCTCTATTCCGCAACCACTATTCCCTGTTCCAGAAACTATTCCCATTGTTCCAGAAAAACATTACTAAAGGCTATGTCTCCCAGGAATTAGCAGGCGATAGACTAGCAATAGTAGTTGCTGATCCTAACTATAATAAATCCGGTGTTTACTGGAGCTGGGGTAATCGACAAAAAGAAGGTCGTAAGTCCTTTGTTCAAGAAGTTTCTAATGAAGCAATGGATGATTCTAAAGCTAAGCGCTTGTGGGAATTGAGCGAAAAGTTAGTTGGACTGGGGTGATGGTAAATCATGATGCGTTACTATAGCATTAAGGAAAGGCAAGAGGCAAAAGGCAATAGGCAAAAGTTAATCAACTATATAGGTACTTTTGCTAATCGAAAAACCTTCCTTTTTTTCAATTCCTTTGTAAATGCTATATATGCGTTACTAGTTTTGTCCACTCCTTTAGCATGATTGATACTATTGATTAGGGAGCAAAATGCTCCCACTATCAAATCACTCAGGCTCTAGCATTTATAACGTGAAAACAAATCCTGATTTATCCTAACATCATAAAATCCTCGAATATAGCGTTTTCGCAATTATGAGGTACAGCCTTATTTCAGGCTGATTTCCTGACAATCCTCTTGACTCTTGCCTTTTGCCTTTTGCCTCTTGCCTTAAAAGGATAAGCAATGTCGCTCATGACTATTAAAATTGCTATATATTGACCCTGTTCCCTGTTCCCAGATCCGCTGTTCCCTTATTCCATCAATATTATGTTTACATCTAAACTAAAACTGCTAGATGAAAGACATTAAAGAACTAATCCAAGCTATCTACTCTAAAGA
The DNA here is from genome assembly GCF_010671945.1 of Moorena sp. SIO4E2. Lineage (NCBI taxonomy): Bacteria > Bacillati > Cyanobacteriota > Cyanophyceae > Coleofasciculales > Coleofasciculaceae > Moorena > Moorena sp. SIO4E2. Next base: position 160 of record NZ_JAAHIE010000990.1, on the reverse strand, counting down.
CTTGGAAGAGAAAAAAATTTGGTATTCTTCTGTGGCAGAGGCTTACGACCAGGCTAGACCACGCTATCCTCAGCAACTGATTAACCGTGCCGTGGAGTTAGCCCAACTTCCTGCCGATGGGATCATTCTTGAAGTGGGATGCGGTCCGGGCACTGCTACA
>NZ_JAAHIE010000099.1:0-18764 GCF_010671945.1 Moorena sp. SIO4E2 | reverse complement strand
CAAAGATGGCCTTCCTTTGATGAAACGACTAATTCAAGCTCGTTGCTCTATTACTGCTCCTCCTACTCTTCCGATACCTCTCTAAACCTGACCAAACGTCTTTCCAAAAGAGCCACACCCAAATTAATTGGTAGTTGATCTAATCCCCGAGAAGGGTCAATATTGCCCGTATTGATGGTCACTATTCCTTGTGGACCAGACTCAGAACTGGCATCGATATCATTAGTGCGATTTTCCTCAATGGCTTCGCGCTCCTCAATCAAACGGACATCTTCGGCCTCAATGGTGATCTCACCGCCTTGACCCCGTGCAGCTTTGGCAATGATATCGCTACCATCAGGACCAGTTGGGGGAAAGGCAATCAAGACGTCGGTATCAATATCAATATTGCCACCCGTAGCTTCTTCAGAAGCCTCTGCGGAGATTAGGCTTTCGTTGAGCATCACTATCGATTCTGATACGTCTAGTGTGATATTCGCTCCATCTTCACCTCCACTCAGTTGAGTTTCAGCTAAAAGTCTTCCGTTGTTAAGCAACAGGGAATTAGCCGTAATGTCCAGATTACCTGCTATCCCTTTCTCACTTTTGACTGTTATTATTCCTCCATCTTCAACCTTCAGGGAATCAGTATCGATGGTGATCGTACCAGCTACACCACTGAAATCCCCGGAGCTGTCAGACAGTAAACCACTGGAAATAGTATTATTAGTGGGACTAACTCCAGAGATAGTAATGGAATTAGCATGAACGTTAATCGTACCAGCATTGGCTCCACTGTCACCAATTTCTATTGGTGCGCCTAGGCTACGCTGACCGATCAGGTAGTGCTGGGCAACAGTTTCAGGAGATAGGGCTGTGTTGTAGACTGCTACTTCATCAATCACACCATTGAAGGATTGGTCACCAATGTTTGGCCAAGTCCCGATCAAGATGCGTGGTTCTTCGCCATTAAAAAACCCTTGATTATTGCGATTAATTTCTCTGCCATTGACAAAAATAGTGTTAGTATCGGAATCTTTGTCGTAACTAGCTACAACATGATACCAAGTATCTACTTCAATGATGTTCTCTGGTGTTTCCAAATCATTGGGAAAATCACCGAAAGCAACAGAAGCGTTCTCGTTCAATCTGAAATATAGACTTTCACTTTTGTCATTGTCACTCTTTATCCGTTTATGTATCCCGAAATAGGCTTGCCTTTCTCCAATTTCGTTTGGCTTTATCCAGGCTTCTACAGTGAAGGATTGATTTGAGATATCTAAATCTGAACCTGATGGAACAGTACCTATATCCACAGCAGTATCATTCTTGCCATTAAATTGTCCTGCTGTACCGGATATTCCTGGAACACCTTGAGTTACACCCCCTTCATAGGTACCGTTGAAGCCATTGCCAGTAGCATTAAAAGCCGTTGAACCACTAGTTTCATCAAGACTCCAGTAGACGATTGGGTTATCACCCAGCACTGCTTCGTTATAGGTTGTGTCAGGATTAGCCAGTACTTGTTGCACTAGCCTGACTGGGTTGAATCCTTGGGTACGGTTTGCAATAGTGCTCCCGTTGGTGAGGGATAGGGAGTCAGTCGAGATCTCAATCTGGCCACCATTACCACTACTTGTAGGCTCTACTTCACTCAAGATATTACTGTCATTGGTGAGAACAACTGAGTCAGCTTCTTTCACAGATATGTTCCCAGCATTTCCTGGACCAAACGTAGCAGCAGAAATTTCACCCCCGTCTCTGAGCGTGAGCTGATTTGTTGAGATAATTATCGGTCCCGCATCACCTGCCCCAGCAGTGCTGGAATCTACCTTTGCTGTATTTGTGATGGCAATAGAGTTAGCCTCAATAATCTCAATTTTACCGCCATTACCTCTAGCACCTTCTGCTACCTGACTTAAAACACCGCTGGCTATAGTTTGATTGAACTGATTTACCAGATTCCCATCAAAAACTATGTCCTCTGCTACTGTAATTTTTACGTTACCTGCGTTTCCTTTTCCGAATGTAGAGGCAACTATTCGAGCACCGTTAGTGAGATAAAGTGACCGAGTTTCAATATCAACATTACCACCACCGTTATTGTCATCAGTGGCTTTACCACTTCGATTAACCCGAGTCAGGATAGAGTTTTGGGCTCCATCCAAGATGATTGAATCACTAGCGACAATCTTGAGATTGCCACCATTTCCCTGTCCGATTAGGTTAGACTGTAACGATGCATCATTGCTTACAGAAACTGACCTAGCCTGGATATTAATATCACCAGCAGTACCATTACCTTGTCCCTCAACACTAGTGAAGGCACCACCATCATTTTCAAATCCACCACCATCAAAGGAAACTGTATCCCTAGCAACAATATTGATATCGCCGGAGTTCCCCCAAGACTTTCTGACATTACCTGTTCCAGCTGTATCTTCCTCTCCAACCCTGGCTTCCAGTTGAGCGCCATCGTTAACAACTAAAGAACCTGTGGTAATGAAAATTCCACCACTGTCAACGATAGGTTTTGGTTCAGCCTTTCGATCTATGTCGTTAAGAATGTTGTTGACGATGCCACTAGTCTGACCATCTTGCGATTTCCCTTCAAAAGTAACTGTATCATCAGCAATAATAGTCACTTTACCGGCATCTGCGTTCTCAAAGATACTGGTGTCGATATTATCATCCTCCTTAATGACAAAGAACGTACTTGTTTCGATCTGAGCACCGTTTTTGGCAGAGAGTGAGCCAGTATCAATAGTGATATCCCCACCCTTTTCTGTTCCGAAGGTGTTGCTAATAATGAAACTGTTGTCAAGGGATAGTTGATCATTTGTAACCACGGTAATATCCCCTGCTTTACCAGAAGCGGAAGAGGCATCAATGCGTCCGCTTATTTCAATGGGGCCCCGATAATCAATCAAGACCTCACCACCATTCCCTGAAAACCTCTGGTTACTCGTATCATTCATAAGCTTCTTATTGACTACCTTGGCTATGGTGCCGTCACCAGTTAGAAGTGAACTAATTTTCAGGGTTTCACTCACTAACGATGGATTAGCTTGATACTGATTGGTTAACAATACTAGTCCATTGGGAGCATTAATCGAGATGTCACCAATTTCTATATCTGCACTAGTAGCACCAGTCCCAAAGTTAGAGCCTAAGTTTCCACTATCGGTATTTCCTGGAAAACCCGCCAGTAATGTCCAATCTATGCCAGCACGGATATCTAGGGTAGGTTGGTTACTGCCATCTATCACTACCGATGTTCTCGCTTCGTCGGACAAGGTCACATTAGCCAGACTAGCTAAGAAGGGATTGGAGTTATCGGGGCTAATCGCATTATCAGCGGTATCGGTAGAGTTAATTTCGATGTCCCCAACGGTAACACTACCTCCTGCCAAAATATGGAGTGATGCTCCGGTATAGTTTCCTAAACTGACATCCCCATTGGCCAGAATTATCGGATCATGGGGACTGACTAAATTTCCCGGTAGCCCATCCAACTGTTCGATACTGACACTGCCGCCAGCGGAATAGTAAGCATTCCCAGCGATAGGATTATGCGATTGCAACCGTAAATCAGAACCAGCAAATAAACCACTTAGGACATGGTTATGGGCAGCAATATCAATTGACTGATTGCCCTGAATTAGCAGCAAGCCACCTGCTGACAACCTAAAGGGTTGCGCTACACTATCCCTAATCGTGACTGTATCTTCTGCGAACAGAGTTAAATCCCTAGCAGCTTCCAGTTGACCTTGTAAATCCAGATGGCCAGCGGCTAGGGTTAAATCTTGTCCTACTGCTAAATTCCCAGCATTTGTAATTGTGCTCCTCGGGTCATATTTGCCATACTGCAATCCTGGGGTGATATTAATGGTTAACAGTGGCGGGGCTTCTGGTGATGTGGCACTAAACTCCTGGCCATCACCAAATACCAAACTATTGGCAGTAGAGGCGAAAAAGGAACCAGCTACATCTAATCTCGCCTGATCTCCAAACACAATACCATTGGGATTGAGTAAAAACAGATTCGCTGGCCCATCTACTCCCAAAGTGCCTAAAATATTGGATAGATTACTTCCGGTTACCCGTGTTAAAATCCTCTGAATCCCAGAGGGATTAGCAAAATAAACTCGTTGTAGTTCTCCTACATTAAATTCAGCAAAACTATGGAACAAATTCTCCCCACGAGTTGCTCCCCCTTCAATTAAATCTGCCAGCGCCCCCTTGACCTCTACATTAGGAGTTACCCTTGACGCTTCATTTCCCAAGCTGCCATCGGGAGTAAGTTCAGCTACAACTGGAGCAGAAAACCCCCAAGCAAAACATCCGGTTAGGCAAATTATCCTTAATTCTAAAAATGCACCAACAGCCATAAGCATCCTAACCAATAAAATCGGATTATTGGGAAATTATATAACAGATTTTAAATTAGGATCATCAAAACAATTTGAACTTAACTAATCTTAATTAGTAGGTAAATTATTAAGTAAATCATTAGGTAAATCATTAGGTAAATTATTAGGTGGGAATCCAACAGGACTTAAGCCGCCAAACAGTTTTACTAAGGAATAAGATAAGTAAGTACGTAAGCATATGCGCTACAGATGGTGCTACTTGAGGTGCCGTCAGCCGTCAGTGGTCAGTAGTCAGTGGTCAGTGGTCAGCTTATTTTATTCAAAAACACCGATCTAGTAGGATGGCACAGTCTTCGACGCATCGGACCTAAGCCATAAGCACCTCAAGTAGCGTGCGCGTAGCGCATAAGCTGATAGCACCTCAAGTAGCGTGCGCTAATCGCTGACCGCTGATAGCTGATAGCTTAAGTAAGTACTACCATTAGAGGACTAATAGAGCACTAACTATGGGCAATACCTTTGGACATTTGTTTCGGATCACGACATTTGGAGAATCCCACGGGGGTGGGGTTGGGGTAGTCATTGATGGCTGTCCACCGCGACTGGAAATTTCTGCGGCAGAAATTCAGGTAGAACTAGACCGCAGGCGTCCGGGTCAGAGTAAGATTACTACTCCTCGTAAAGAAACCGATACCTGTGAAATTGTTTCGGGAGTATTTCAGGGCAAAACCCTGGGCACACCAATTATGATAATGGTGCGCAATAAAGACACTAGGCCCCAAGACTATAGCGAGATGCAAAAAACGTATCGGCCTTCCCATGCTGATGCTACCTATGATGCTAAGTATGGCATTCGTAACTGGCAGGGGGGAGGACGTTCCTCAGCCCGGGAAACCATCGGGCGAGTGGCAGCGGGTGCGATCGCAAAAAAAATTCTCCGGCAAGCTACTGGTGTAGAAGTCATTGGCTACGTCAAGCGTATCAAAACCTTAGAAGGTATCGTAGACTCCAACACCGTCACTCAAGACCAGGTAGAAAGTAATATTGTTCGTTGCCCTGATTCCGAATGTGCTCAACGGATGATTGAGCTCATTGAAGAAACTGGACGTAGCGGTGATTCCGTTGGGGGTGTAGTAGAGTGTGTGGCTCGCCATATACCCAAAGGCTTGGGAGAGCCAGTATTTGATAAGCTAGAAGCCGATTTAGCCAAAGGGGTGATGTCCCTACCAGCTAGTAAAGGTTTTGAGATTGGCTCTGGCTTTGGGGGCACTGTACTTACCGGCAGTGAGCATAATGATGAATTTTACACAGACGAAACCGGTGCAGTGCGCACGGTTACCAATCGCTCCGGTGGGGTTCAAGGTGGCATTAGTAACGGCGAGACTATTATTATTAGAGTAGCGTTTAAACCCACTGCTACCATCCGCAAAGAACAACGTACTGTCACCAGTACTGGTGAAGAAACCATTCTAGCTGCTAAAGGACGTCACGACCCTTGTGTCTTACCCAGGGCCGTACCTATGGTAGAAGCAATGGTTGCTTTGGTATTGTGCGATCACCTGTTGCGTCATCAGGGTCAGTGCGGTACTTTGAAGCATTAACTTACCAATGAAGACAAGCACTTCCTCCGAGTTTTCGGTTAAATTTTGGGGAGTCCGAGGCAGTATACCTAGCCCTGGACGGGAGACAATTCAATATGGCGGCAATACGTCTTGTGTAGAGATGCAAGTGGCTGGGTTACGCCTGATTTTTGATGGCGGTACTGGCTTGCGGTTGTTGGGAAAAAGCCTTAAGCAGCAGTTACCCATTGAAGCTTATTGGTTTTTTACTCACTACCACTGGGATCATATTCAAGGCGTGCCATTTTTCATTCCAGCCTTTGTGGAAGGGAACATTTTACATATTTATGGCGCACCTCCCCCCGGGGATTGCATGGAGCAACACTTCAAGGAGCGGGTGTTACACTTGAATGCTCCAGTTCCTACTAACAAAGTAAAGGCAGATTTGAAGTTCTATGACTTAGAACTAGGTCATAACACTGTCACCATAGACGATATTACCATAGAAACTGCTCCTTTGAATCATCCTAATGGTGCTATAGGCTATCGCGTAAGCTGGCAAGGGCATTCCGTGTGCTACTGCACCGATACAGAACATTTTCCTGACCGCCTTGATCAAAATGTGGTGTATCTAGCCCGTGATGCTGATGTATTAATATACGATGCTATGTATACCGATGAAGAATACCACAACCCCAAATCTCCCAAGGTAGGTTGGGGACATTCCACCTGGCAGGAAGGGGTGAAGCTGGTAAAAGCTGCTGGTGTTAAGAAACTGGCTATCTTCCACCACGAACCTAATCACTGTGATGATTTTCTCGACAAGCTGGCAGTGGAAGTTAAAGAAGTGTTTGATGGCGCGTTTATAGTCAAAGAAGGGATGATTGTTACGGTCAAGTAATGGTGAAGGGTTCAGGTTGAAGGTTTGATGTTGAAGGTTGAAAGTTTAAGTGTTGAAGGTTTAAGGTTTAAGGTTTAAGGTTTAAAGTTGAAGTGTTGAAGGGTTAAGGTTTAACGTTGTTGATCATTATTTGTCTACCGGAAAAGCATAGATGCCCAGATGGTTAGCAATTGCCCGTTGGCGCGTAGGCATACGGGTCTGAATCGGTGAATTTAACACCCGTAGCTTATTGTTATTTGCTACTACCAGAGTGGTGGAACCACCCCCATCCAAATTGAGGGCGCTATCGGCTCCTAATTCTTGAATAATAGTAGTCAATTCAGCCAAAGTAACCCCTTCGCTGTAAAAGCGCTGGCGACCATCAACAATAATTAACCACAAAGTTTTGCCTGATTTATCAATAGCGACAGCAGTGCGGGGATACAATAGTTTCTCATCTGTATTATCTCCCAATACTGCTGGCTTCCCTTCCTTTAGTAAAATTTCTCTACCGGCTATTCCCTCAGATGTGCCTAGAGGACAACGGTTTTGATAGATTTGAGCTTGGAGAAGCTTTGAAATACAAAGCACTGAATAATTTTTTGATTTTGGTGGAGCATAGGATTTACCATCAGAGATAACTTGCCCTTCTACTCTGACCGGATCACCAGGTTTAGGATAGGAGTCCGGTGGATACTCCCGAAAAGGATAAAAGAAACTACCGTTGATAGCTAATTGTAAGTTAAACTCTCGCACAAATTCCGAGGTAGTCCGGGCAGCAAATTCGTTTTTATTGATGGTATTTCCTGGTGTTACTAATAGTTTAATTCCTGGTGCGGTTAGGTCTATAGTAACAATATGTACCATCAGGGTACGGGGAGATTTGCGAGCATCTCTTTGATACACAATGCCTGGGAAAAGTTGTTGCTGCTTGTCGGTGGGAAGCGGACGCTTGAGCAGTAATGTGCCATAGATCAAAAGTGGCACGCTCACAATACTGATGCTAGTGGTAAGCAGAATTCGCTTTACTCTAGTTATATTTAATTTTTTCATGCTCTAAGCTAGAGTGCATTTAAACTATATATTAATGGGTTTGATTTATACTATATTTTGGGATAAAATAGCTATAACAATCCTCAATTAATAGTGATATTTTTTTGCCTACTCCCTACTCCCTATTCCCTATTCCCTATTCCCTATTCCCTACTCCCTACTCCCTACTTCCTACTCCCTACTCCCTACTCCCTATTCTCTAATGGTAAAGCATAAATTCCCAGATGGTTGGCAACTGGACGTTGGCGCGTAGGAATACGGGTCTGAATCGGTGAATTTAACACCCGTAGCTTAGTATTATTTGCTACTACCAGAGTGCTTGAACCACCCCCATCCAAATTAAGGGCGCTATCGGCTCCTAATTCTTGAATAATCTTATTCAACTCAGCCAAGCTAACTCCTTCGCTGTAAAATTTCTGGCGACCATCAACAATAATTAACCACAAGGTTTTGCCTGATTTATCAATAGCGACAGCAGTGCGGGGAGAAAATAAATTCTCACCGCCACGACCTCCCAATACTGCTGGCTTTCCTTCTTTTAGTAAAATTTCTCTACCGGCTAGTCCCTGAGATGTGCCTATAGGACAACGTTTTTGATAAATTTGAGCGCGGAGAAACTTTGAAATACAAAGCACTGAGGAAGTTGCTTTTGGAGGAGCATAGGATTTGCCCTCAGAGATAACTTGGCCTTGTACTATGACCGGATCAGCACTTTTAGGATAGGAGTTCGGTGGATACTGCCGAAAAGGATAAAAGAAACTACCATTGATAGCTAATTGTAAGTTAAACTCTCGCACAAATTTCGAGGTAGTCCGGGCAGTAAATTCATTTTTATCGACTTTATTTCCTGGTGTTACTAACAGTTTAATTCCTGGTGCGGTTAGGTCTATGGTAACAGTATGTACCATCAGCGGACGGGGTGAGTTGCGAGCATCTCTTTGATACACAATGCCTTGGAACAGTTGTTCCTGCTTGTCGCTGCGAAACGGACGCTTGACCAGCAATCCCCCATAGATCAAGACTGGCACGCTCACAATACTGATGCTAGTGGTAAGCAGAATTCCCTTCAGTCTAGTTATAATTATTTTTTTCATGGTACAATAATAAGTTTATGGATAAAATAGCTAAGATTAATCCACCAACTTAACCTACTCGCCTGTCAATGGCAAATTGTCGTGACATTGGTTTAATTGCTGACTTACCGTGGTCGTGTAGGTATCTACCAGATCAGAAATCGACTATGACAGAATCAATTCGCTTCCTCATGTGTCCCCCTGACCACTACGATGTGGATTATGTGATTAATCCCTGGATGGAGGGAAATATTCACAAGTCATCGAGGGATCGCGCTGTAGAACAGTGGCAAAAACTTCACTATGTCATCAAAGAGCATGCCCTAGTCGATTTAGTTTCTCCTCAATCCGGTTGGCCAGATATGGTATTTACAGCCAATGCGGGATTAGTCTTGGGCAAGAATGTGGTGCTTAGCCGCTTCCTCCACAAAGAGCGCCAGGGGGAAGAACCTTATTTCAAGCAATGGTTTGATGACAATGGCTACACTGTCTATGAACTTCCTCAAGACTTACCGTTTGAAGGAGCTGGGGATGCTCTGCTAGACCGGGAAGGGCGTTGGCTGTGGGCTGGCTATGGCTTCCGCTCAGAACTTGATTCCCATCCATACCTTGCTAAATGGTTAGATATTGAAGTTGTGTCCCTGCGGTTAATGGATCAACGCTTCTATCACTTGGACACTTGCTTCTGTCCCCTGAGTGGTGGCTATTTACTCTACTATCCCCCAGCATTTGATTCCTATTCCAACCGCTTAATCGAAATGCGGGTACCACCGGAAAAACGAATTGCAATCACAGAAGCTGATGCAGTGAACTTTGCTTGCAATGCGGTCAATATTGATCAACTTGTAGTGATGAACAAAGCTAGCGATCGCCTTAAAGATCGGCTCAGTCAAGCTGGGTTTGAGGTGATTGAAACCCCCTTGACGGAATTTATGAAAGCTGGTGGTGCTGCTAAATGCCTAACCTTACGGGTAACTGAACCAGTCCGCAGTGAAATCCATGGCAATCAACCGGTTGAAAGTCGCATTATTCGTTTGGAAGGTCATTTGCTTGATTCTGGTATCATCAGCCGTGCCTTGGATTTAATTGTAGGAGGTGGGGGTAGCTTCCAGGTACTTAACTTCGACCTAGGAACACAGCGGCAAAGCACCTCTAATGCTGAACTGAAAGTCTCCGCACCAGATCATGAGGTGATGGCAGAGATTATGACTAAGCTGATTGATCTAGGAGCTGTCACTCCTGCCCAAGAGGTGTGTGATGCTAACTTGGAACCTGTTACTCAAGCAGGGGTTGCTCCCGATGACTTTTATGTTACTACGATTTATCCTACAGAAGTACGGGTTAATTGTGAGTGGGTTAAGGTACAAAATCAACGCATGGATGGTGCGATCGCAGTAACTGAAACCCCAGACGGTGTCATCGCTCGTTGTAAACTGGTGCGGGATTTGGAAGTTGGAGAACAGGTGATCTTGGGAGTAGAAGGAATCCGGACGGTGCGCAAAACTCAATCCCGTGAACAACGCAATCAGCAAGAATTTAGTTTTATGGCATCTGGGGTCTCTAGTGAGCGCCGGGTAGAATTAGTAGTGGAACAAATTGCCTGGGAGCTGCGCCAAATCCGAGACCAAGGGGGCAGAGTAGTAGTGACAGCAGGACCTGTGGTAATTCACACTGGCGGTAGTGAACATTTATCCCGTTTGATTCGACAAGGGTATGTTCAGGCGCTGTTAGGGGGAAATGCGATCGCAGTTCACGACATCGAGCAATCCCTGATGGGAACCTCCTTGGGTGTGGATATGAAACGAGGAGTAGTTGTCCATGGTGGACACCGCCACCATCTCAAAGTCATCAATGCTATCCGTCGCTGCGGTAGCATTGCCCAAGCGGTAGAACAGGGTGTATTAACTAAAGGGGTGATGTATGAGTGCGTCCGCAATCACGTACCATTTGTCCTAGCCGGTTCGATCCGAGATGATGGTCCTCTGCCAGATACCCAGATGGATTTGATTAAAGCACAGCAAGAGTATGCCAAGTTATTGGAAGGGACAGATATGATCTTGATGCTGTCTACTATGCTTCATTCTATTGGCGTGGGCAATATGACTCCAGCCGGAGTGAAGATGGTCTGTGTGGATATTAACCCCGCCGTAGTGACAAAATTAAGCGATCGCGGTTCAGTAGAATCTGTTGGTGTTGTCACTGATGTCGGTTTATTCCTTAGCCTGTTAGTGCAGCAGTTAGATAAGTTAACCAGTCCTTATCTAGTCAAGTAATTAGTTTAACTGTTGAAGAATTAAGAATTAAGAATTAAGAATTAAGAATTCTACATTCTACATTCTACATTCTACATTCTTAATTCTACATTCTTCATTCTACATTCTTCATTGATTACTAAATTATTAACTTGCTTTATAATCGATAGTTTCATTGTCACTAGGAACCAAAACCCAGTCTGAGAGTCTTAGTTTCTGATAAGTTGCCCAGCCTTTAGAACCGCCAGGTACTGGGTAATCTGGGACAGCATATTGGGGAAAAGCTGTGTACGGACGCCAAGCCTCATAAGGGGAAGTCCGCAAGTGCAACATTTTATGTTCATTACTACCAAAGCTCGATAACCAGCACATTTGTTTTACCATGGGATACTCCTTGATTGTGAATTAAAGCTAGAGAGCGTTGGTTAACTGAGCATTTGAACAGTAAGTAGGTGAGAAATTACTCTGAATTGCTGAGTTGCTGAATTCATCGATAATTTAGCAATTCAGTCATGTTAAATGTATTTATAGCTACCTACGTGATGCACTTAATAATGTTATGCTGTCTCAGCCACCTTGACTCTAACTGGTGTGTTTATTGTTTCTTCAGTAATTTAGCTGTGGATTCCGGAGAATTGGGTTAAGCTAATCGGAATTTAAATGGAAAATTTTCCGTATTAAGCAAAAGTAAGCATTAAGCCCTCAGCGGTCAGCCCTCAGCGGTCAGCCCTCAGGTATCATGCATAAAATAAACCCAGCGTAGCGTGCGCCTATGGGCAATAAATTAAACGAATGCTTACCAAGGCCAAGCTGATAGCTGATAGCTGATAGCTGAACGCGCACGCGTGTGCGTAGCACATAAGCTTACTTCCATACCTTGCTCCCTGAGCTTACTCACTCCAAGGTGGAGGATCTCCGATTAAACTTTGTTTAACGAAATTCCTGAAATGAATTTCACGAATTGACATCTGTCTATAGAGCTCGCACAGCAGATTCTTTGCTTGTTCAAGGTCAAGATTTTGAATTTGCGTCTCAAACACCTTAAGATTGAACTCCTGTTCTAGGGAAAATTCTATTGGTTGATGTTTTTCCATGATGATTTGACTCCTATAAATTTCCAGAAATTAGGGATTGGTTAGAACCCATTACCCACGTTAATTACGAGTGGGTAGCTTGACGCCTTAATTACTTATCACCTTGAGTTGGGATTTTTCTGCAAGGATTACTGTAAATAGGCTTTATACTAGTTATGATGGCAAAGTTTACGAGACTTTACAGTACCCTTGCGGGTACTTTGTATCCCACCCACACCTATCCTTAACTATCACATCGGTAAAGCAACCAGAAAATGCGATGTTCCTTTGGAACCGCTTTCGGCAAAGCCGACGCTGCGCGAACGCGATTGACCGTAGGTCACGCTACGCGATGAAGCGAAGCTTCCGCGCTTGTGCGATTGACCGTAGGTCACGCTACGCGAACGCGCTTCAGGGGATATCCAGAGAAGCCGGAGCCCCAAATCGTCAGTAAAAATACTTAGCGGTATCTGAGTTCTGATTGCTATATCGATAGTTTCAGAATAATTGGCAGACAAGAGTAGAATGCCTCAGTATTGATCTCAGTTTTTTGTATCAGTTGTTTCAGTTATATGATCTAAATAGATATGTTCAAGGTAAGTTTATGCCAGTTATAGAAGTTAAAACCTATGTAGAGTATCGGGACAGTCAATAACTCACCGCTAAGTCCTATGGGACTATAGCGGGAGCTTGTAGAAGCTCATAGTTGACCAGACTAAGACTTGATAATGGTCTACGTTATTTGAGTCATAACACCTGTAGGTGCGTGCCAGCCTTCAGCTCTGTTGTTAACAATTAAACATCTGTAGAGAGTTAAGGAAGTGTTGTTAACCTAAAAAGCTCTTATAACATTGTCAAGGCAAACTTTACCCACGTTGTGGAGTGTTCAAAGTAATGCGAGTTTTCGTTTTAGATCAAGATAAAAAAACTCTGGATCCATGTCACCCGGCACGAGCTAGAGAACTACTCAAGAAAGGAAGGGCTAAAGTATTTAAGCGCTATCCATTCACTATTATCATGCAGGATAGGAGTGTTGATAATTCTGTAACTCATCCACACAGAATCAAAATAGACCCTGGTTCAAAAACAACCGGAATAGCTGTCATTCAAGAACAGACTGGACGGGTGACAGGTGCATTAGAAATTAACCATCGAGGACAAAACATCAAGAATTCTTTGGAGTCCAGAAGAGCCTTAAGGCGAGGTAGAAGAAGCAGGCAAACTCGTTACCGTAAACCTCGATTTCTCAACCGCAGACGCCCAGAAGGGTGGCTGCCTTCGTCACTAATGAGTCGAATATTTAATATTGAGACCTGGGTGAGACGACTGAGGAAGTTGTGTCCAGTGACTGCAATATCTCAAGAGTTAGTGCGGTTTGACACTCAAAAAATGCAAAATCCAGAAGTGTCAGGAGTTGAATATCAATATGGCGAGCTGTATGGGTTTGAGGTTAAAGAGTACCTTCTTGTTAAATGGGGACACAGTTGTGTCTACTGTGGTGCCATTAATACGCCTTTAGAAGTTGAGCACATTGTTCCAAAATCAAAAGGCGGCAGTAATCGAGTCAGCAATCTAACTCTTGCTTGTCGGTGTTGTAATCAGAGAAAAGGCAACGACCCGATTGAGAAATTTTTAAAGAAAAAACCAACAATTCTCAAAAAAGTATTAACTAAAGCAAAAACCCCTTTGAAAGATGCCGCAGCCGTCAACTCAACCCGTTGGGAATTATGGAGAAGACTAAAATTAACTGGATTACCCGTCGAGACAGGTTCGGGTGGATTGACTAAGTTTAATCGTAAGACTAGGGGTCTCGAAAAAGCTCACTGGATCGATGCTGCTTGTGTAGGTAAAACTACCCCTGGGAAAATTTTACTAAACGGAATAAAACCACTGACAGTAACAGCTAAAGGTCATGGTGTTCGTCAAAGATGCCGACCCAATAAATACGGGTTCCCAAAAGCTCATGCTCCTTCTGCTAAGTTTTTTAAAGGTTTTCAGACAGGAGATATCGTCAAAGCTAACATAAAAAAAGGAAAATATGCCGGGCAGTATACAGGTCGGATAGCTATTCGTTATCGTCCAAGTTTTGTACTAATGGTTCCTGAGAGAAAGATCGATGTTCATCCAAAATATCTAAAAACAATATTTAAGGCTGACGGCTATGAGTATGCGTCTAATTAATAACGATTCGCTATCGCTGGCCGTAGGCCACGCTACGCGAACAATTTATTGACCTGCGGGAATTCCCCGGAGACGAAACCTGTTTATTGTGGAGCCTTTAGAGTCAGTGGGCTATGCAGATGCATGGTTAAATCTTTTTTAATAAGGCGACCCTATCTTACGGTAACTTTAAACCCGCTAAAACTAACGTTTATAACGGGAGTCCCCTTCCCGTATTTAGATGGTTACATCGATTGCAGGCACACGAATTTCTCTCGACTCGGTTGTGTATACTTTCCGCAACGGATTATCACCGGAAAGTATTGTCCAATCTTTCCCACTGTTGACCCTTGAACAGGTTTACGGAGCGATCGCTTTCTACTTAGCTAATCCTGATCAGATTGATACTTACCTCGCTGTCGAAGAGGAAGAGTTTGATGCCATGCCTCAACCATTACAAAGCACTGATCCGTCTCTGTATAACAAACTTAGGTCACGATTAGTTTTTCCCCTCAGTAATCGTGATTTTCCCTAGTGCATTACTCCACAGTAGCCAACCATTCCGTAATCCCATCTGCGATCGCATTAGCCAATTGCCTTTGTTCTTGGGAATTGCTAATCCATTCAAATTCCACTGGATGAATCATAAATCCCAATTCCAACAGCACCGAAGGAGCTTTGTGAGGACGGGTTAGGGCGAGATTATTCCAAAATACTCCGTAGGATGGACGCCGGAGCTTTTGGACTAAATAATTATGCAAAAACACTGATAAATCGTGGGCTTGGGCATGATACCAAAACATTCCGATCCCAGCAGTATTAATGGCATCACCATCATCTGGTAACGCATTATAATGGATAGAAAGGGCAATAGTTGGTTCTAGTTCGTGAATCATATCCATCCGGTCTCGTAATGACACATCCTTGTCAGTTTCCCGTGTCATATATACCGTTGCTCCCCGTTGTACCAATTCCTTTTGCAACAATTTCGAGACTACTAAATTAACATCCTTTTCTGGATACCCATTCGGTCCCCTAGCTCCTTTTTCTGCTCCCCCATGTCCGGGATCAAGCAGTATCTTAATTCCTGCTAACCGTTGAGTGGATAGACCCAGTATTCCTCTACTGCTCAAGTTTGGTGGATGTCTCAGAGACAGAATGAGAGTAGTGCCTTCATACCTCAAGTCATACCCCCACTGCTGCTCAGATTTGAGTCTAAAATTATACTGCACCCGGTCTGGAGTCACTTGGTACCAGTCTAGGCGCTTAATCACTGGGTCATCATTTAGGAAAATCGTATCCGTTTGAGCGGTTAGATTATGTAGCGTTAGGGTAAAGGTTTTATCGGACTGCTGCACACTCACTGGTACTGGTATCTCTAGGGGAAAGAGAATTTCTGTTGCTCCAGGTACCTGTCGGGAAGTAATACTGCGAATAATCGACTTCGGGGGAGTTGCACCAGCAATCACCTTGGTTTCCTTCTGGCGAATCCAAGCACCATAATCAAGACGTAACCAGTCTCCTTGTTTACCAGTAACTGCTGCTCTAGTTCCCTTTGGTAGAGGAGTTAAGCGAGAATAGCTAGTACTCGGTCCAGTGCGGGCAACCCCAGCCTCCTCTATTACCTCTATCACCTCTAAGCGGTTAGGAGATAGAATTTCCACTGTACCTGTACCCCGCTGACTGACTCTCTCGCCATTGAAATTTAGTTGAAACACAGGGTTGCCAAAATTTCCAACCTGTGATACCAAAGCGCATCCCTCGTAGTTATTAATGACTGCACGAGGTGTAGGTTGGTTTTGACCAGTCAATACAGCAAAATTGGAGGGAAGTTGGGCATCTTGGGATTGAGGGAGTAAGGAAATATGTTGATTGCCCAGGGTGACGGAAACCCTAGCACGAGGGGATGCGATCGCACCAAAACAAATCTGTTCTCCAGGTAATCTAGCAATATCTGCTGCTGGGGTCAGGGAATCTTTCGCAAATCCCAAACCTGCTGGTAACTCTGGTTCAGTAGACAGTCGAGTTACCGTAACTTGAATTTCCTGGTTTAGATAGCGCAAGGTAAACCGATTTTCTCCCAGCTGCAAAGGGAAACTAGGAGCAAAATTCCCACTTTGGCTACGGGGGATAGGTTTACCATTGACCAGCACCTGTGAAGTAGGGGCTGCAGTACCAATCAAGAAAATTTGCTCTGCAGTAGTTTTATGCTCACGGGGGGGATAGGCCAGGAAAAGGGGTTGCTCAGCCGAAACAGGTAAAACAAGTAATGTAATCACAGAAGCTAGTATTGCCCAACTCAGGATTTTTTGCATGCTTTCTCGTCAACAGCAGGATAGGTTACCATTGACACTCCCCGGCCTTGTATAAGCGGGGATTCCTAGATCAACGAGCCGCCTTAAACCGCCGTATTCCTATTTTTGACGCCGCCAAAAACAGGACAGTACTTAAACCAAAAACCCGTATTGACCAAGTTCTTAGTCAACTTACGACAGACCCAGAGGGCGATTCTCCCTAGGCGTTTAGTTACTTAATAGGAAGTGCATGTGCATAGTCCGTTTCCCTTCCTTTTCACTCGGTTCCGGTGTGCCCCACCGTACCGTTTTTTTTTCTCAAAGCGTGATTTTTCTGGGTTCACACACCAATTGGTAGTTGATGATTGGGTTTTTAAGGAGGATTTTCCCTACCCTCCGGGCATTACTACTTTAAGGTCAATAAGTTACGGGTCTCTCTCCCGGCTCACCCTCGGTTTTTCAGCCTTTACCCTATATTCTCAGTATACTCTGGCGCTATATAAGTGTCAACCTTTTACTGAAAGATTTTTTAGGCGACTTTAGTCGCGCTTGTTTCTTCATCCCCGGTTTAAAAACACGGGGATGAAGACTTGTACGGATCCTAGTAATTAGCCCAATCTTACCAGGACTATCCCAATCTGATTTAACCTGAGTGCGAGATCAACAACTATCGTCCCATTGACGAGTCTCTAGTCAAAGAGTGTTTAGTCTCTAGTCAGAGTAATTGATTTTCCAGGAATTTTTCACCAGAATTTGCGAAATAATCCACCAATCCTTCTGTATACTCCCACTAACCTTGCTCAATTATTCTTTGGGGAGATCAGCAGGGTAAACGTATGTTATTTTGAAATGCCTACTGGATATAAGATTGATAAAATAAGTATTTTTGCTTATTAATTGTTAAATCTTTGTTAGGTGCCCTTTCCGCATCTAATTATTAAATTCGCCACGGGTCGCACCTCTTGATGCAGTTGCTCATGGGGTAAACCCCCAAGACCGCACTGCATCGCTTCTGAGTAAGGTTTCTATAATTTAGATCTGTGTGCCCTGGGGAGATTCAGAGTCTCTGGTGCTAGGCATCGATTGATTTAGTGGTAGACTCCATACATTAACTAATAATTTTAACCGTTTCACCTCCAACAGTGTAAAATTCTAGTGTAAAATTCTAAGGCATCTTATATAGCAATTCTTGCTTATAGCAATTCTTGCTGCCATATACTTTAGTGTTGCCCAGGTAAATCCTGGTTTCTATATTTGGATGGCTCTACCCCTTAGATTTTCCTATACCATCATGGTAGGAATTCCAAGTTATATGGAAAGAATCAATTAGATGTGGGCCTAGAGCAAGTATTATTCTCTCACTAAATTACCCACTCATGCAATTTGTTAATGGTTTACATTTCCGTAATTTGCGCGGTGATGTCTTTGGTGGTCTGACTGCTGCAATTGTCGCACTACCATTAGCTCTAGCTTTCGGAGTATCCTCCGGTGCTGGGGCAATTCATGGTCTTTACGGCGCTGTTTTTGTCGGTCTGTTTGCCGCTCTGTTTGGCGGTACTCCCTCTCAGATTTCTGGTCCCACTGGCCCGATGACCGTAGTGATGGCAACGGTGTTTACGGCGCTAGTGGCTAAAAACCCAGATACTGGCCTAGCCATGGCATTCACCGTTGTCATGCTAGGAGGGATATTTCAAATCTTATTTGGGCTGTTGCGGCTGGGGAAATACATTACCCTGATGCCCTACACAGTGATATCTGGCTTTATGTCAGGGATTGGTGTGATCATTCTGCTGTTACAGATTGGTCCATTTTTCGGGCATCCGAGTTCTGCCAATGTGGTACAGTCTGTCCTGGATTTTCCTAGGTTCGTGGCTAATCCCCATTTTGCCGCTACCGGTTTAGCAATCCTGACTCTGGTGATTATGTTTGGATCACCTCGGAGGCTGAATCGATTAATTCCATCCCCCCTACTAGCACTGATAGTCTGTACCTTGATATCGGTTGTCTTCTTCGGAGACCTCCCAGACAGCGAGCTCAGACGGATTGGAGAAATCCCCACAGGCTTACA
>NZ_JAAHIE010000989.1:0-2026 GCF_010671945.1 Moorena sp. SIO4E2 | reverse complement strand
AAAGCCTAGTTATTTCAAGTCAGTCCAAGACCGCTCGGTTTGTGGACACCGTTCATATGTTTGAACAGCCCAAGTATATCCAATTGAGCTAACTCTTAGGAAGAGGGTTTTAACCCTGTAGGTAAGCATTCAGCTGTCAGCCGTCAGCGAACAGCCGTCAGCTGAATGCTTACCCCTGTTGCGGTTAGGGCGTCTCTTCTTGCCTCGGAGATCCCCCGTGGGTCCCCCTTAAAAAAGGGGGACTTTGAGTATGGCTCCCCCCTTTTTTAAGGGGGGCTGGGGGGGATCATAATCTTGCAGAAAACTTTGAAAACACGCCCTAGCAACAGTAGTTCAAACTTGAAGGAAGGTGAAAAACCTAGTTTAACCCTTCCTTCAAGTTCGTTTTAGGAAGGATTTGTAGAAAACATTTGTACCAACAAACCGATAAAGAATTACTAAGATAACGGTTTTAATCCTAATAAAGTACACAATATTTTTTCCCTACTCCCGTCTTGATGCAGTCGCTCATGGGGGAAACCCCCAAGACCGCGCTGCATCGCTACTCCCTACTCCCTATTCCCTACTCCCTACTCCCTAAAATCAAGTACAAAAGTTACTCACCTTTTTGATAACTTCTATAACTAACACTCCCATCAAACCTCCTTATCAAAAACATGAATATTGCCGTAGTAGGTCTGAGCCATAAGACAGCACCGGTTGAAGTCAGAGAAAAACTGAGCATTCCAGAAGCCCAGTTAGAGACTGTGATGCCCCACTTATGTAGCTATCCTCATATTGAAGAGGTAGCGATACTGAGTACTTGTAATCGGTTGGAAGTTTATATAGTCACCACCGAAACTGATGCAGGAATTCGAGAATTGTGCCAGTTTCTGACAGAAAAAGCTGGCATTCCTCTAGCCAAGTTGCGCCCCCACCTATTTATTCTGTTGTATCATGATGCAGTCATGCACTTAATGCGGGTTGCTGGAGGTCTAGATAGCCTAGTCTTAGGAGAAGGGCAGATTCTAGCTCAGGTCAAAACCACCCATAAACTTGGTCAGCAACACAAGGGAATCGGACGTCTACTTAATAAACTGTTTAAACAAGCAATTACTGCCGGTAAGCGAGTTCGCACGGAAACCAGTATTGGCACTGGGGCGGTCTCCATTAGCTCAGCAGCGGTAGAGTTAGCTCAGCAGAAGGTAGAAACCCTTTATGGCACCTCTTTGACCCCCTATAAAATAGCAATTATCGGTGCTGGTAAGATGTCTCGCTTACTGGTGAAACATCTGCTGGCCAAAGGTGCCGTAGATATCTCAATTCTGAATCGTTCCACCAAACGGGCTGAAGAGTTAGCGAAAGCGTTTCCCAAAGCGGATCTAAAACTCCATTCCTTGTCAGATATGATGAGAGTGGTTGCCCAGTCAGATATCGTATTTACTAGCACTGGTGCCACGGAACCACTCCTGACTCGCTCGAATTTAGAAGGAGTGTTGCAGACAAACCATTCCTTAATGCTAATTGATATTTCTGTGCCTCGTAATGTGGCAGCTGATGTTGATGAGTTAGAGACTGTCCACTCATTCAATGTGGATGACTTAAAAGCAGTGGTAGCACAGAATCAAGAAAGCCGTCGTAAGATGGCGATGGAAGCACAAGAACTCTTGGAAGAAGATGTGGCAGCCTTTGACATCTGGTGGCGTTCCCTCGAAACCGTTTCTACCATTAGTAGCTTGCGCAGCAAGGTCGAAACAATTCGTGAGCAAGAGCTAGAGAAAGCCCTATCCCGTCTCGGGTCAGAATTTGCCGAAAAACATCAAGAAGTGATCGAAGCCCTAACCAGAGGGATTGTTAACAAAATCCTTCATGACCCGATGGTGCAATTACGAGCACAGCAAGATATTGAAACTCGACGGCTGGCCATGGAATCGTTACAAATGCTATTCAATCTAGATACTGGCGAGCAATTTAGCAGTTAGCAAAAACTTGTAGGGTGGGCAAAAACAGTTTGGTTCAAATGTTTATTATAGTACACAGAACGTTG
>NZ_JAAHIE010000988.1:0-2031 GCF_010671945.1 Moorena sp. SIO4E2 | reverse complement strand
CGGGATCCATTTGGTAAGTCTTTTTGTCACCAAATTTAGGAGCTGAATCTAGGGCATCCCGGAATGGACCATAATAAGCGGAGGCGTATTTAGCGGAATAGGCCAGAATTCCGACATCAGTGTAGCCCTCACCATCTAGAGCTTTACGAATTGCACCAATGCGTCCATCCATCATGTCGGAAGGTGCAACCATATCTGCCCCAGCTGCAGCTTGAGATAGGGCCATTTTTATCAACACTTCCACGGTGGCGTCATTTAGGATAGTGCCATCTTCGGTGACAATGCCATCATGACCATCACTGGAAAAGGGATCAAGGGCAACATCGGTAATTACCATCAGCTCTGGAACTTCTTGCTTAATTGCTCTGATGGTGCGTTGGATTAATCCATCAGGGTTGTAGCTTTCAGTACCGGTAGCATCTTTCAAGTCCTGGGGAATGAGGGGGAAAAGTGCGATCGCATTAATCCCCAGTTCAAATGCCTCGGTTACTTCTTTGAGCAATAAGTCCAGAGAATAGCGGTAACATCCTGGCATGGACTTAACTTCTGGTTTGAGACCCTGACCTTCCATCACAAATACTGGATAAATCAGGTCATTAACAGTCAGTTGAGTCTCTTGAACCATCCGACGAAAGGCGGCTGTACGGCGCATACGTCGAGGCCGATGGGTTAATTGGAGTTGGTCGGAAGCTATTGACTTGTCGATCAAGTTGGGTAAGGACATAGTGAATCCGGTAGTAGATGTGAACTTGAGTTAAGTCTGTTAAATTCGTGAGGTTCATTATCAAGCATTTTGGTTTCAAAAATTCTTCTGCGCAATAAAACTTTGATTTTACCCGTTGACTTGACTGGTGACGGTAGGTTATCAGGAGTGAAGGGAGTGGTCGATTAAGGGGAGTAAGGGATAATCGGGTGATCGGTGTGGGGGCAGATCAGCTGCTAGATTTACTGGCAGGACTTCCGCCAAGCTGGACTGGAAACGTTATAAATAGTAGGGTATGTTATTAATTCACCCTACTGGACTGAAACCTTTGAATTCAAACTCTCTTGAGAATAGAATTCCAGTTTTTTGACCCGTTGTAGCCGTACATATCCTGATAGTAGGTATCTATCATATACTCGTCTTCGTTGTTTTTTAACCAATCCCTCAAGTCATCCATTTTGTTAGCTCCTTGCTCCATCTCGTCGCGGTCATCCCAACTATCCTGCCATAATCCCCAGTGGACTTTGTTGGTATCTTCAACAATCAGGTAATCTCCGCTCCTGAGACCTGAGGCGTGAAAATATTCCAAAATTCCCGCTAGATTAATATGGGCATCTTCTATAATCAACCAAGGATGAGGGAGTGCACAGAGTAATTCCGAAGGAAAAGCTGCACTAATATTGTTACAATCTCCCTGGATAAAATTAATCCGAGAGTCAGCTTTAGCTTTTTCGTCGAGCAGGGATAAATCTATATCCACAGAGTGAACCCGACCTTCTATCCCGAATACATCCAAACAATCGGCCAGCCAAATAGCCCCTCCACCATTGAATGCACCAATTTCGATAATTGTTTTCGGTTGCAGTTCGTACAGCAGCATTGGATAAAGTGCCATTTCCGTTATCCCTTTGGGCAGTACGATTCCCTTCCAGGTCTGTAAATAGCTATTTTCTAACAGAGGTTTCCAAGCATCGGTGGGAATATCGCATTCATCTTTGCGATCGCTAATTTTGACAAACCGATCAGCTTTTAACGGTTCTTGCTGGTGCTGGGCTTGTTGGATAATGGTTTGGTAGTTCATTTTACTTAACAAAATGATGTTTTTTGTCTCTCATTTAATTTGGGTGGCTTTTGGATTTTTAAAACATTTCCTTAACCTGGTAAAAATCCTGTCGTCCTGCAAAGTAGTTCCAATCCATATGGGTGCGGCTCTTTTAAAAGTACGGTAGACTAGATCTCAGTAAAACTGACAAATTAGTCAGAGTAATAGTTTGAGTCAATACCTCCTGGTGGGTGACCAGCTGAAAAAGTCAGCAGTAGTTCAGGAA
>NZ_JAAHIE010000987.1:0-2031 GCF_010671945.1 Moorena sp. SIO4E2 | reverse complement strand
TGGTGGAAATGACCCTTGGGCAATATCTCCCAAAAGTTCCTGAGTACGGGGAGACCAAAGCTTGCTGAGTCCGGGACTGACATACCAAAAGCTCAAAAAGCAAAGGCAGACTAAAATCAAAAGCACCGATACTTTTTAGCTACCAGAATCTCTCAAGGGAAAATTTTGGCTCACTAATGCAAGTTGATTTCTCAACCAGGGTGTATCTACCAAGGCTCGTAGGAATATCCCACGAGCGCCGTTAATGTCTCGATCCATAGATCGACCATCAACTTTTGATCTAATTATTCGACCGCCGCTAATGTTGACTAATTCACCTGTCCAGCTAACCGTTTTACTGGTATAAGCTTCACAGACATCTACTACTATCTTCCCAGCTTCTATTGCCTTATGCTTCAAAAATTCCTGAAAACGATAGTGAGCAAAACTCAACATATTACGGACAGTTTTAGATCGGATTTTTCTGTTCTTTCTTTTAGACATCTGAGAGGTCTCAAAAGTTGGAAGCAGAATTACGTCAAAGTTGTCAACCAAAAACCTAGCTGTTTTGTGATGAAGTTCATTAATTAGGTTCTGAACTTTGACGATCATTCTCCTAGCCGCTTTTCTCATTCGGCGTTTCTGTCCACCACTAGATTTACTGATCTTTGATAGCAAATTGTCTAGATGTTGACATAATCGTTGGATACGAGAAAAGTCTCCATTTCCAATTTTTCCTACAGATGTCTCACTAAAGAAAGTAATAAAAGTTCTGACTCCAGGATCTAAAGCGACTACTCTACCTTGGTTTTCGGTTTTCTTTTTAGTCTCTTTATAGGGGACAACTAGGTAGTAATTCCCGTTGTTACTGGTTAGCCTACTATCGCATACCTGATCAGGAAGGCTTTCAGTGTATCCTATCTCTCCTAATTTAGTGTGATATATCCCCAAGGTCGAAACTGCTGACTTGGGTATATAGCAAGATTGAATGGGATTTTTGCGAGACCTAAACCTTACTCGCTGAATTTGAAACGTTTTCTTGTACTTTTTCTTGGCCTCCCTAACAGCGGTGCAAGCATCCTTTATCGCTATCGATTTAATTTGATAAGGGACTTCCTTGCACCATTCGGGTAGGTCATTCAAAATGCCAGTTTTAATGGCTTTCCAGTTAGCTTTTGTTTCGCCATCCTGGAGGATTTTGATGGTTTTATTGAACACATAACGGGACACTCCAAACCACTTACGGATAATTGCTCGCTGTTCAGGGTTTAGGAACAGATGAATCTTCTTTGATTTTTTTACCGTACTTTCTGAGTCCGTGAACCCGGCAGGATAAGACGTGAATGATGGAGATAATATCTGCGGTAAGTTCTGATCAAAGACAACTTTCAGGTTGGTCGAGAACCAGGATTTTTCCACCGTTGAGACCGACCAAGTACTCAATGAGTTCAAACCCGAAACGGGTAAGTCGGTCTCTACAGGTAACAACAACCGTGAGCTGATCTCCAGACACGACTCGTTCCAGTATGGTTCTAAGCCCTTTCCTGTTGTAATTGAGACCGGAACCGATGTCAAAGATGATGTCTGCTTCCGGGAAGAGAGAGTGGAGGTAAGCGACTTGGCGGGCAAGATCGTCTCGCTGTTTTGTACTACTGACTCGGCAATAACAGATGGTGTAACAGCGCAATTTGTCAGACTTTGGAGCTTTTCCAAAACGGAGAAGATCTGTTGAGTCAAAGAGTCTAGTCCCTCCTGGTGTCCTTTCGCATCTGAGTGTCCCATTGTCTGCATACTTCTTTAGTGTGTTCTTGGAGAGTCCCGTAAGTTCGACCGCCTTACGGAGTGGTATTAATGCCATCTCCTTAATCTACCATAATTTAATAGTAAGTGGTAGATTAGTGGAGGTTTTTGTTAACTGTCACAAGCCCTTAGATTAATCCGACGGCGCAATATAGCACTACTGATATCGACTGCGCCGTTTAATCAGACCAGAACATAGAAAAATGTCCACAGTTGCTCGTAACGCAGGGACTGTAAACTCAGAAACATCTG
>NZ_JAAHIE010000986.1:0-2031 GCF_010671945.1 Moorena sp. SIO4E2 | reverse complement strand
CCGGGCTAATGGCTATGATTCAATAACCGAATCCATAGACAGTTTAGGGCATAATCTGACTTATTTGTTGTCTATTTGTACTTAGTCTGACTTTCTCTCCATTTTACTCTACTATGAAACAGCCCTGCTCGGTCAAGGGGGAGCAGATACCTTGATTGGCGGTCGTGGTAATGATTCCCTGGACTCCGATACTCTCGGAAGCGTTGATACAATTGGTGATCTTTTAGATGGCGGTGCGGGCAACGATACACTTCAGGGAGAAGCCGGAAACGACACTCTAATTGGTGGCAGTGGCAATGATAGCCTCACGGGTGATGATTCCACTGTAGATTTTGGCAATGATAGCCTCAACGGTGGTTCTGGGAACGATACTCTGAATGGACGTGCCGGGAATGACACACTCAACGGTGGAGCTGGAGTGGACACCACCAATGGTGGTTCTGGTAATGATCGGATAATCGACGACGATTTGGTGAATTTCGACATCCACAATGGCGGTACAGGAATCGACACTATCGATTATTCCAATGTCACATTTGGTGCAGGTCTGGTCACCATCAACCTGGCAACTGAGACCACCTCAGTTTCTGGAGGTAATACCGAAACGATTCGCAATTTTGAGAACGTCGAGGGCTCTCAGGGGGGTGAGACAATCATCGGTACCAGCGGCGCAAACCGCCTCGACGGTAATGGTGGTAATGATACCCTCCTCGGTCAAGGGGGAGCAGATACCTTGATTGGCGGTAGTGGTAATGATTCCCTGGACTCCGATACTCTGGGAACTGTTGATACAATTGGTGATCTTTTAGATGGCGGTGCGGGCAACGATACACTTCAGGGAGAAGCCGGAAACGACACTCTACTTGGTGGCAGTGGCAATGATAGCCTCACGGGTGATGATTCCACTGTAAATTTTGGCAATGATAGCCTCAACGGTGGTTCTGGCAATGACACCCTCACTGGCGCAGGTGGTAACGATACCCTAGTTGGAGGTTTGGGCTCAGATACCCTGAACGGTACTAACAGTATTCTGGACGGTGTTGGTGAAATTGATATCCTTGATCCTGGTGATTTGGGTGCCAGGGATCTGATTATCCTAGGCACCAGTGGCTCGATCTATTACAACGGTGCTGGTCTAGATTACGCTGTGATTGACAATTTCGACAGATTTAGCTTCGCTGGGGAAACTGACTCTGACAAGATCCAGATTTCCGGGTCATTGTCCAATTACAGCTTAAGCTCATTCACAGGTACAAGATCTGGTGTTTCTATTACCAATGGCACTCGAATCAACTTAGGTGCAGAGATCATTGCTTATGTCGATTCTAGTGGTTTACTGACGGCTACTGACTTTATCTCAGTCTAGTCGCCAACGGACTTGATCTGACGGGGTGACAAGTAGGATTGTTTGCTTTACTGGCTCTCTGAGTTTAGGGGAAAGCTGCTGATGGGATACCTAGTCAGAGGGGTGTTGGTACCAAGTTGCATTCATACCTAGCACCCCATCACCAGATCACCCGATCACCTTTTGAGGAATATATTATCTTAGGACTTACGAGGTTTAGTGGGCTTCGTATCACCTCTGGCAAGAACTCCAACTGCTTACCCGTCTCCACCCCAAGGGGTTGATTAGATATTTTTAAAATTTTCCAGAGAGTTTTGCATAAAAATCGGAATTACTAGTGATGAGTATATAGAGCAAGTAAAAACACCATGCTCTTAGCAAAACCACTTCTATTAATAATGAGTATTTCTTAAATACTTTTTCAGGATCTAACTCAGACAAATAGGGTGAATCTTTCCGAATAGAACAATCCACAAATTTTCAAACAATTGCAATCGATCAGGAGCAAATGACATGGCAACTTACACTGGTAACAACTTAAACAACTACCTTTATGGTAGCTCTGGTAACGACACTATCTTTGGTTACGGTGGCAACGACACCCTCGTTGGTGGCTCTGGCAACGATTACCTCTATGGTGGCTCTGGCAACGACTACCTTTATGGTGGCTCTGGCAACGACTACCT
>NZ_JAAHIE010000985.1:0-2032 GCF_010671945.1 Moorena sp. SIO4E2 | reverse complement strand
AATCTTGCTTGCCTTCAATGGGATAAAATCGCAGTTCCAGCAGTGTCATTCCAAGATTTGCACCTTATCAGCTATGGCGAAAATTAACTCTAGTTAGTATATCATCTGATTTTCTTTGGTATCGCCATGAAGCAGTGGCCAGCCTCTGTCCATCCGGGCTGAAGGCTACACTATTTACCCATTCCTGATGCCCGGTGAGCAAGGCGATTTGATTGCCCTGGTTGTCCCAAATTCTGGCGGTGTTGTCCCTTGATGCCGTGGCCAGCCTCTGTCCATCCGGGCTGAAGGCTACACTATTTACCCATTCCTGATGCCCGGTGAGCAAGGCGATTTGATTGCCCTGGTTGTCCCAAATTCTGGCGGTGTTGTCGAATGAACCAGTGGCCAGCCTCTGTCCATCGGGGCTGAAGGCTACACTCCATACCCTGTCCTGATGCCCGGTGAGTAAGGCAATTTCATTGCCCTGGTTGTCCCAAATTCTGGCAGTTTTGTCATCTGAAGCAGTGGCCAGCCTCTGTCCATCCGGGCTGAAGGCTACACTTAATACCGAGTCCTGATGGCCGGTGAGCAAGGCAATTTCATTGCCCTTTCTGTCCCAAATTCTAGCAGTTTTGTCCTCTGAAGCAGTGGCCAGCCTCTGTCCATCCGGGCTGAATGCTACACTCCATACCCTGTCCTGATGCCCGGTGAGCACAGCAATTTCATTGCCCTGGTTGTCCCAAATTCTGGCGGTTTTGTCCTCTGAAGCAGTGGCCAGCCTCTGTCCATCCGGGCTGAAGGCTACACTCGTTACCTCGTCCTGATGCCCTGTGAGCACAGCAATTTGATTGCCCTGGTTGTCCCAAATTCTGGCAGTTTTGTCAACTGAAGCAGTGGCCAGCCTCTGTCCATCCGGGCTGAAGGCTACACTCCTTACCCAGTTCTGATGCCCTCTGAGCACAGCCCCTTTTCGGAATTGACTAATACTCTGGTGGAGGGCATTTATAGGACTAGTAGCAGGATATTGCTCCAGGGGGCAACCATCTTTTACTATACTAAGTAGCTCTTGCCCAGTCTCTACTGCTTCATACAAAAGCGTTTCCCCTATTGTACTGGGGCCGTAGTAAGCATTATCCTGTAACTGTCTTAAAATAATAAGTCCTTTCCGTTCTAGTCGTGTCAATAATTTGGCTTCTGCTAGCAACGCTTCCGCTTCCTGTTTCGCCTTAGCTAATATCTCTCTAGCTTCTTTCTCAGCCGCCAAAGCCTTTTGTACTTCTCCCTTATCTACAATCTGACTAGCTCTTAAAAACTGGGAATCCAAATCGCTTAACGCTTTTCCCCTAGACCATTGTTCCGCCTGGTCTAATGCTTTCCCCCGCAACAAAAAAGACTCATCCTTACACCCAGAATTAACCCAAGCCGTAAACGCCTCAGCGTAGGGGCGCAGTCTGGCCAATTCTGTCTTGACCCAATCGGAATTAAAAACCTCCCCATAAATCCGGTTGTTAACCTCCAAACAACCATGACGCTCAACCACCAGCCCCGATAACCTTAATTCCGTCTGTTCCTGACTACCATCAGCAGCTATACACCCGTGCTCCAACACTTGCTGATACAAACCCAAGAGCATACCAGCCCGTTGCTCATTCCTGAGAATGCGATCGCGTATGGTCTTCAAATGCTCCTGTTCATCCTGAGCTTCCCAATTGTCTATAATCTTGCTACGCACGATCTGGTCTAGGGAAAGACTATTGCCCGATTCCCAGGTCTGCACCACCAAACGACACACGCGCTGAGTCAGAAACGGTTGTCCTCCCGTCCATTTTACTATTTCACCTAACACCTGTTCAGGATTATCCACCTTACCTACCAAACCCGGAACCAAAGGCTGTTTGGCTTCCTCAAAAGTAAACCCAGTTAATTGAATATCCTGACCAATATTAAACGGAGTGCGCTGTTTATCCTGAATTAAATCTGCAGCAGTTGCAACCCCCAGCAAACAAAAGGTGAGACGATTGTAAGCTGGCTTTTCTGCTCGTTGATTGTAACA
>NZ_JAAHIE010000984.1:0-2034 GCF_010671945.1 Moorena sp. SIO4E2 | reverse complement strand
TATGAGATGCACCCTCTGTTCCCCGATTCCCGATTCCCGATTCCCGATTCCCGATTCCCGATTCCCTTTTTCCATATATCTCAAAACAAAAAAAATAGCCGTAGAAATACTATCCACGGCTATTTAAATGACTTATGTCACTGATTTCCCAAACCGAACCTGATGTGATCCTATTTGATTTACCTTGGTCTTTCGGCCACCCTACGGGACCAGACCGGAGCCAAGGCTCTGGGGGGAAGCCCCCCAGAAATTTAAGGTGTTATGGCAACAGCCAATACTTCATCATGGTTGTCATCACTTCCCCAGGAGTTTCAGTAGGTTCCAAAGGGCTCCAGTCGGCAATCTCCCCATAGCCTAGGGAATAAAACATTTGCATACTATAGATTACGGCTTGACGAGGACCTTTTAGAGTGTGCTCAACAGGTTGTTTATTGAGATTTTGCTTGAAGTTTTTTGACATAAGTCGAAACTTGGAATCATTGTGGTTGTATATGATTATTGTAATGATTGTAATTTTATTTGTCAAGGTTTTTTAAACTTTTTTTTGGAAGTTTTAGAGAGAATAAAAAAAAGCGATCGCGTCAGCTATCAGCTATCAGCTTAAGCGCTACGCGCACG
Organism: Moorena sp. SIO4E2; assembly: GCF_010671945.1. Lineage (NCBI taxonomy): Bacteria > Bacillati > Cyanobacteriota > Cyanophyceae > Coleofasciculales > Coleofasciculaceae > Moorena > Moorena sp. SIO4E2. Next base: position 1,416 of record NZ_JAAHIE010000984.1, on the reverse strand, counting down.
CTACGCGAACAGCTATCAGCTATCAGCTAATACGTCGAAGCCTGTGCCACCAATTCCCGATTCCCGATTCCCGATTCCCGATTCCCGATTCCCGATTCCCGATTCCCGATTACCTTGTTTTAAGCTGACCGCTGACTGCTTACACTTTGATTAATTTCAATTTCCTCAATCGGACGCCCAATTTCTGTGATAGTTTTGCTAAAGTTGACTTGACCTATAACTTGCCATTTTAGTTTAAGTTTAGGGGTATTATTAAGATAATCATAGCTACCTTCAAGGATAGTAATTTGGCTAATCGTGTGAGTTGTAGCTGTTTGTTGGGCTTGATAATTGTTGGTATTTGATGAATTATAATTTTCGATAATGTCTTTGTAGTTAGTTAAAATTACCCCTGTCGTCAGGGAAGCCAATTTTTCTAGGTTGATTAGGTCAGGGTCACAGATATCGATAAAAAACTCTTGTTTAAATTCCCTGGATGTAGTAATTATTGTGGGCTTTTGTTGCTCCGGATGTAACTTTTGTGGATGGGTTGCTCTAAATGTTGAGGCAATTTCCCATTTACCAGGATAGATGCTGATGTGTGGTAGTTTTGTTGGTGATTCGGTAATGGGTTGAGCAACAATCTCTATTTGACCTTGGGAGATGTCGTCAGTTAGTTCTTTCTGAAGCTGCTGGCTGATTTGGGATAGTAAGTTTTGAATCATTTTTTTTAGGTAATAGATTATGGGTAATAGGTAATAGGTAATAGGGAATGGGTAATGGGTTATAGGTAATGGGTAATAGGTAATAGGTAGTGGGTAATAGGTAGTGGGTAATAGGTAATAGGTAATAGGTAGTGGGGAATGGGTAATAGGTAATAGGTAATAGGTAATGGGTAAGACGTTTATTTCCCACATTCGGCAGGTTGGCAGTGCTGCTAGGGAATTTTATTAAAGAGGCTGGGATGCTTGTAATATAGGCATTGTAAAATTTTTTGACCTTGCAGCAAGCCCCAGCTTAAGCCCTTGCCGATTCTACTATTGAGTAGTATTGAGAGGCAATAGGCTACTCAAAGGTTTATCGAAGCGATTGACCTTTGGTCACGCTAAGCGAGTCACGCGAAGTTTCCGCGCTTGTGCGATTGACCTACGGTCACGCTACGCGATCGCTTGTGTACCCAAATCCGGGTTAGCTGTCCGTTGATCTCAAAAAAGCAGGGCAGCTTCAGAGCTTCGGAAAGAAATCTTGTATTCCCCATTCCCCATTACCTATTACCCATTACCTATTACCTATTCCCCATTACCTATTACCTATTACCCATTACCTATTACCTATTACCTATTACCTATTACCTATTACCTATTACCTATTCCCCATTACCTATTACCTATTACCTATTACCTATTACCTATTACCTATCTCCAAGGGTATCTCGGA
>NZ_JAAHIE010000983.1:0-2037 GCF_010671945.1 Moorena sp. SIO4E2 | reverse complement strand
GTTCCTTCTTATGTATCACTTTAAAGCTAGCTGGCATCAATCCAAGACCCGCCTTAAAGCAATCCATATGCTTTTCACGGCTTTGAAGCCCTAGGGTTTCGATCAGGAAATTGCGCACAATTTCTCCTTTGCCCCTCATCAGCAATGCCATAGCCGACACCGCGAAATCCCGCGTAAAGCACTGGTCATAATTCAGGGCTTCCATATCCGAGTCTTTCGACGCTACTGTGCCCACGGGATGACCTTGATAATCGATAATCGAATCTTCCAGCGCTTGCCAAGCTGCATCGATCAGATTACCTTCGCTTACCATATAAAACTTCTCCTTTAAGTTGTCCATGTGGTTGATGCTAGCTTAACTGCATCATGAATCTTACACAAACCTAGACATTTGGTCTGATGTTCAATTCCTGTTTCATCCTAGGTAGTCGGCTACTTCTAGTCCACAGGCGTTTGATCGATTGCCATCGACAGTGTTCTGTTACCGGGTTCCCAACGCTCTATGTTAATCGCTGCGTTCAAATCCCGGTCTTCAATGTTTCCACAACTGCCACACACATAAACTCGTTCCCTCAACGGCATATCCTGTATGTGGTCACACTTGTGGCATGTTTTTGAACTGGGAAACCACCTGTCTACCAGGGTTAGTTTGAACCCGTGGAATTCTTGCTTGTAGGTCAGCAACTCTGAGAACCGATAGAATCCCAGTAAGGCGATGGCTTCAGCTAACTTGTGATTAGCCAGCATCCCAGACAGGTTCAAGTCCTCAATCTTGATTTCTTGATAGGTCTGCGCTAACCTGGTGGTTTCCTTTTGCAAAAAGTCCTCTCTGATGTTCCCAATGTGTTTGTGTTGCTTCCTCAGTCTTTGATAGTATTTCTGAGCATTCTGACTGGGTTGGGTCTTGGTCTGACCGTTGCCTAACACCTTTTTACGATTGCGCCACTGTAGCAACGATTGCTTGATTTTCGCTTTCTTGATCGATTTGGGCATTTCAATCTTGGTGCGATCGGACAAAGTCGCAAAACACTTAACACCTAGGTCAATTCCGACTTTTTGCTGAGTGTGTTTCATCGCTGGCATTGGGCAAGCATCGACAAAGAACGATACGAACCAGTTATCTGCTTCTCTTGAAATGGTAAATGTTTGGGAAATGCAATCGTAAGGAATAGCCTCCTTTAATCTGAACGTCCCCATTGTTGGGATGTTGATGGTCTTCCCAGCTTTTACCAGCCGTTTTCCGTTTGAATCATCAACGGTAAAACTGCACTGATGGCGTTTCTTCTTGAATGTAGGCATTTGAGCTTTAATCTTTGGGTCACGCCACCAACTAAAGGCTTTAGCTAGATTCCGAAACGCATTTTGGTAAATCCGAGCTGGATACTTATTGCACCAAGCAAAATCAGGATTCTTCTTAGTCACATTGGTGAACACCTTCTTAATTGTGTTCAACCTCTTGGAATCGGAAGCTCTGATGTCTTCAAACTCCCATGATGATTTCATAATTCCCAGTCCGTAGTTATAAACGAACCGAGAGAACCCCGCACATTGAGATAGCCAGTTGGCTTCGGAGTTGTTGACTTTGAGTTCGCGCTTGATTCCAAACATGGGAGTTTCGACCTAAACTTGTACTTCCATTTCTACTTTCGCACAATCGTCGGGACTATCAAGGTTTTTGTTGATTTTTTCTTGAATCGCTTGGAGATACCGACGCAAACCGTACAGCCGACAACAGAAGCAGTGGATGATAGCCATGAGGTCTTCCAGCATCTCCTGCTGGGGACTAAGGAATTCATTGTTGGTCACGATCATCTCGCCATCGGAGTACTTGGCTAACTGAAGAATCAGGTCAAACGCAAACCTACATAATCGGTCTTTGTGAGCGACGATGATGGTAGAGACCTGCCCGGAAAGCATACGGAATAGTAGATTGAGGAATTTCTTACGTTTGAAGTTCATACTCCCACCAATTTCTGGGATGACTTGATCGATTTTGAGACCAGAGGCATTACAGAAGGTATCCATAGCTTTAACAGA
>NZ_JAAHIE010000982.1:0-2040 GCF_010671945.1 Moorena sp. SIO4E2 | reverse complement strand
TTTAGTTTTGAAGGAGAAGGAAATTTATATATTACTAGGTCAGCGGCAAATGCTAACCTGAAAGTGAAACTGGTACTGAAACCAAAAGATTAATTAAAAATGACCCCAGAAGAACTACAGGAATCGGTGGTTTTAATTACCAGTCGTGACCCTAAAATCAATCGTTTTGGCACTGGTTTTGTGATGCGCCAGGTTAGTGGCACCGCTTTCTTGTTGACTTGTGCTCATGTGGTGAAAGATGTTGGTGGACCAGAGAATGTCAAAGCTGATGGCATACCTGGCACGGTGATTGCTTCTGGGGAAGATGATGGATTGGATTTGGCAGTGTTGAGAGTAGATGGACTTTGGAATAAGCCAGAATTACACCGACAAGAAGGATTTGCTGAGAAGGGTAACTCTTTCCTAACCGCTGGCTTTCAATTATTTGCTAAGGACCATTTAATCCGACCACTGCACGGTACCCTAGGGCAGCAAGTGAGATTACAGTTGAAACAAGCATGGGAAAGAATTCAAGCTTGGGATTTGCGCATTGTTGATGACTATGGGCTACAGCCTGGTTATAGTGGTTCGCCGGTGGTGGATGAAGCTAGTGGTGAGCTTTTGGGGGTAGTTAGCCATCGACAAGGAGAGGGTAAAACTGGTTTAGCCATATCCATTGGTGCTCTTGATAGAATTTGGCGGGTTTTAGATGGTGATCAGCTTTATAAGGTATTAGTAAAGCTTGGTTACGAGGATCAGGAACGCTTATTTTTTAGGTTAATCCGAAAACAGTCTGTAGCGGCTTTTTTAATTCATGGCTATCCAGAATACGGACAACGTTGGTTATTGAATCGCTTAGTAGAAAAACATCTGCCTAATAGTATTACTGGCAAAGTTATCAAAGTTAATTTAGCGCGAAAAGTCCGCAGAACGGATATCAAAACCCTTTGGCGTGAACTCGGTAATCAGGTTGGTTTGTGGGGAAAGGGAGCGTCAGTTACTGCTATTACTGAACGAGTTTATCGCTACTGGCAAACCCAGAATGTGCTACTGGTCTTCCATGATGTAAATGTTATGTCAGAAGCCTATTTAGATCAACTGATCCGTGAATTCTGGACACCTTTGGCAACTAACGCTCGCCAGGTTAACCCTAGTGCCAGTCGATTCAAATTATTGATGTTTTTAGTAGACTACGAAGGCAATGTCGGGAATTTGGATGCTATATTTTCTGATAAAATAGACCGTACTCAACCCCACATGCCAGTCAAATCTGCCAAGATTAATCAATTTGATGAAGATGAGTTGATTGACTGGATGATGCGAGAATCTGAGGAATTACCGATCGAATTTACCCATGAGGTAGATGAAACTGTTAAAGTCGTTCTAGAAAATAGCGATAATGGTATTCCAGAGTATGTACTGGCAGAAATATGCGATCGCTGTGGCGTTGATTGGTTTAACGACGTAAAGCAACGGTGGAGACTCTGAACAACCCAAAACCAGAATATACCGGTGATCCAGCACTACAACCGCAGCCTGGAGAACGAGACAGCAAGGGACAATTGTTGTATCCTTATCTACCTAGTCGGGAATTAATTGAAGCAGTCAATTTAGCGATCTACCTGGAACGCCCTTTGCTACTGAAAGGGGAACCGGGATGTGGTAAAACCCGCTTGGCTCATGCTGTGGCTTATGAGCTCAACTTGCCTTTGAGAGTCTGGGCTGTCAAATCCACTACTCGGGCAAAGGATGGTCTTTACATCTATGATACTGTGGCTCGTTTGCGGGATGCTCAGTTAGCCGCAACCGGCATAATTAAACCAGAGGATATCCCCCGTATTAGTAATCCCGAGACCTATGTACGTTGGGGCCCGTTAGGCAATGCATTTCGGAGTGAAACCCTAACGGTGGTGTTAATTGATGAAATTGATAAGGGTGTGGCTCTTTTGGAAAGACGTTTGGTCAGGTTTAGAGAGGTATCGGAAGAGTAGGAGGAGCAGTAATAGAGCAACGAGCTTGAATTAGTCGTTTCATCAAAGGAAGGCCATCTTTGTACAAAGA
>NZ_JAAHIE010000981.1:0-2047 GCF_010671945.1 Moorena sp. SIO4E2 | reverse complement strand
CCCTACTCCCTACTCCCTACTCCCTACTCCCTACTCCCTACTCCCTACTCCCTACTCCCTACTCCCTACTCCCTACTCCCTACTCCCTACTCCCTACTCCCTACTCCCTACTCCCTGTTCCCTATTCCCTATTCCCTATTCCCTGTTCCCTTTTTAAAAATGCTATAGCAATTACCAATTGTGGATTATGCCATACGACCCTAACTCAGGCTTTCCAAACTCAGGCTTTCCGAAAAAGCCAAACGATGACTATATAACTCGCAATAGTTTAGTCACCAATCCACCGGACTCGCTAAACACTAATCAGACACCACCACCAACTCAATCAGCCTCATCACCATCAGCCTCATCACCATCTCTCGGTGATGACTGGTCTGAACTCACCCATGACTTGCTCAATACCTTGCCACGAGCGTGGACTCGGGGATTGCTCTATCTGTTAGTCATCTTTGCCGGTACCCTCTTACCTTGGTCAATGCTCTCCAAGGTAGATGAGACCGGGAGTGCCAGAGGGCGGATTGAGCCTAAGGGGAAAACCATTAGGTTGGATGCACCAGTTTCTGGAACGGTGGCTGCCCTGAAAGTCAAAGAGGGGGAGATCGTAAAGGCAGGACAGATTTTACTGAAGTTAGAATCAGATTTAGTTCGTGCTGAGCTCGAGCAGTTGCTTCAAAAACAGACAGGTCAACAGAATCGGCTGGCGCAGTTAGAACTACTCAAGAATCAATTGATGCTGGGGCTGCATACCCAACAGCAACAGAACCAAGCTCAAGAATTGGAAAAACAGGTTCAAGTGGAGCAGGCAAAGTATAATCTTGATTCTCTCAAGAATATCCATAATTTACAAAAAGAGGAAAAACTGGCCCAAATCAATCAAGTTCAGCAATCCATTGAGTCGAGCCAAGCAACTTATAAATTAGCATTAATTCGGTTATCAGCTGCCCAGGAAAGACTCCCACGCTACAAACAAGCGTTTGAGGAAGGTGTCATTTCACAAGACCGCTTCATTGAAGCGGAACAGCTAGTAAAAGAAAACTACCAAAGCGTTGTCCAAGCCCAGTCCGATATTTTGCAAGCCAAGTCCCGCCTCAAAGAGCAGCAAGGCAGCTACGAGCGGATTATTCATGAAGCTAAGGCTGATATTCAGCAAGCTGAACTTCGCCTGAAAGAGCAGAAACGTAGCTATCAGAGTCTAGTGCAAGGGAGTAAACTGGCGATGCTAAAAATTGAGGAACAGCTGAAGAATCTGGAAACAGAAATTACTACCCTGCAAGCAGAAATTGCCCAGGTAAAAAGCCAGATTAAATCCTTGGAATTTCAGTTAGAGCAACGAGTACTCAAGGCTCCTGCTACTGGCACAGTTTTTCATTTGCCGATCCAAGGCGCTGGGGATGTTGTCCAACCGGGAGAGGTAATTGTAGAGATTGCACCAGAGAATTCAGCCCTAGTACTCCGAGCCCAAATAGCGACTACAGAGAGTGGGTCTTTACAGGTAGGAATGCCAGTGAAGATGAAGTTTGATGCCTATCCCTTCCAAAACTATGGGGTATTGAAAGGTAACTTGAGTTGGATTTCTCCAGACTCGAAGATGACAGAAACCAACCAAGGCAAGCTAGAAAGTTTTGAACTGGAAATCGAGTTAGAAAAGCCCTATATCGAAGCCCAAAACAAAAAGATTACCTTAACTCCAGGTCAGACTGCAACAGCCGAGGTGATTGTCCGGCAGCGTCGTATTATTGATTTCATTCTGGATCCATTTAAGAAGTTGCAAAAAAGTGGTTTGGAGCTTTGACATCAATTTTTATTACTCATTATTCATGAGTGATTAATCATTTATTATCTGAATCATTAAGATTCAGATATTGATAATTTTGTCAACTTTGTTCAGATATTACTTGACTGGATATAATGATGATAATCTAGACTAATAAGTACTACCTACTTATTGTACCCTAGCCGCCATGTCTTTGACTCAAGAATTAAAAACGGCAACAGAAACGCCAACAGAAAAGGCAACAACTGTACCGGAAGATGTTATATTTCCCCC
>NZ_JAAHIE010000980.1:0-2050 GCF_010671945.1 Moorena sp. SIO4E2 | reverse complement strand
TGTTGATACTACTTGGTTACGTTGGGCTACTTTAGAGGGAATTGTGCTACCTACTGCTGAAGAAATAGCAGTGCAAGCTCAAGAAGAAGCAGCCCAAGCTCAACAACAAGCAGCCCAAGCTCAACAACAAGCAGCCCAAGCTCAACAGCAATTAGCCCAAGCTCAAGAACGAGCCGAGCAACTGGCTGCTCGTTTACGAGCTATGGGAGTGGATCCTGATCAAGTTTGAAGCGATCGCGCAACGGAGTAGTTAACGGATTTAAGCGATCGCAATATCCCTCGAGTTAGGAGGAGTTGCTAAGGTCAACTCATAGTTGGTTTAGCAACTCTTTTACCATAGTTTTGTCAAATGGGTAGTGCTATACCACCATGCTTGGGCTACCGAGACAGATTATATCCCCAAAACATAAAGCAGGTTGAAGTAAACAGTAAGCCAAAGATAACAATTTTTACCTGACGGGGTTTTAAAAGATGGTAACGACAAATGGCAACCAAGGAAAACAATGGTAATAGTATCCCCATCTCGATCAATAGGTTTTTATATAAGTAATAATTGCTTAGGTCTAGTTTTCCGGCGCTGGGTAAAATACCCCAAGGAAGTTTAAAGTTTTCTCTAGTGAAGGGATAGAACAAAGGTATACCAACAACTCCAACTAACAAATCGATAATAATTTGGGAAAGACCCGCTAATATCGCTTGAAAACTATACACTTTGAGTTGGCGTCCCCTAATTCCTATAATAATTAAAACTACGATTGTACAAATGGGAATAATCAGAGCAAATGCTAGGGAATGGGTAATACGAGTTTGACGGTGTGCTGATTGATGTAACCAAGGGATAAAATGATCCAAGTCAGGGAAAGAGGCAATTACTATTAACCATAAAAACCAAGCCAAGCGCAATAGCAGTGGTTTTTTGGGTGAATTAAAAGCAATACCAATAGTTACAGCAGTTACACTATGGCCAATAAAAGATGACATATATTTTTTTATTTTGATGTTACTGAATTAAGTTATTATAGCATCTTAATTTAATAGGTAAAATCAAAATTTATGTTTAAGTATAACCCTTCACCAAATTAGGTCAAGATACCTGAGGGGGTGACATGAGCCCCAAAAAGCTTACTCTATAAGGCTTTGATGCCAATGGTGTCATGGAAGATACAGTCGGAAATTAAGCCTAAATTCATGTTAGGGAAGCTCAAACCCTTATAACTACGTCCAAAGGAGCGCCCAAAACAGAATGTATATTTTTGGGAATTATCGGCTGAAATTATTACCCAGTAAGGATTTCAGCTTGCATGTCACCCCCCCAGGTCAAGATACACAAAACCAGGCAAAACCTCTTCTCCAGATAAACTAGGGGGAGACTCTAAAACCTCAATATCTCTACTTGGTCGATAAATTTCAACTTGTCGCTCTTTACGATTAATCAAGCAACCATTACGAGCACCATTGTCTCGGTATTCTTCCATCTTCTGGCGAATTGCTATTAAGCTATCACTAGGCGAACGTAATTCAATCACAAAATCAGGACACAGGGGCAGAAATTTCTCTTGTTGTTGAGGAGTTAAACTATTCCAGCTTTGTAATGGTATCCAAGAAGCATCGGGAGAACGGTCGGCACCATTGGGGAGTTTAAAACCAGTGGAAGAATCGAAAGCAATTCCCAACTTGTTTTGACGGCTCCAGGCTTGAAGTTGGTAGCCTATTTCTAGATTACAGTTTCCTGTGCTGCCGCCAGTGGGTGACATAATAATTAAATCTCCATTAGCATTGCGTTCAAATTTTAAATCATGGTTGTCTTGACAAAGCTGGAAAAATTGCTCGTCGGTAAGGTTAATTGATTGGAGATCAAGGGTTAGGGTGGTCATGATTGTTTAGGGAAGGGAGCAGGGAGCAGGGAGTAGGGAGTAGAGAGTAGGGAGTAGAAACCTAAGTGTATTTTATAAAAATAACTAACGCTATAGAATTGTTTTAGCGATCGCGTTTTTGATTCCCAGTGATCAATAACTATTCCGATCGGCGTTCGCGCAGCGTGGCCAAAGGC
>NZ_JAAHIE010000098.1:0-19010 GCF_010671945.1 Moorena sp. SIO4E2 | reverse complement strand
CTATGATTCTGAATCAGGAACATGGTATTCACGATTGTATGCTGATAAAAATAAAAAATTAATTAAAGACCTTAATAAAAGTTGGTGGATCTATGCTGAATTGGATCAAGTAGCAGGAACTCTGAGTTTAGAAAACTCATCCTACGTTGACAAATATTTAAAATCAACAGTTAATTGGTGGTTTAAGAATATGGTAGATCATACTAATCATGGAATCTGGCATAAAGTAATTTGGCCAACTTTAGAAAAGAAAGGTTTTAAACAATGGAAATGGAAAAATGGTTTTCACAGTTACGAACATGCTTTAGTGGGCTATATTACTACTCAAGCAACTCAAGGAGAAAAAGTGAAACTATACTTTGCCCGTAAGGAAGGAAAAGAAAAAAAAGGAATTAGACCTTACTATAATACAGGAAAGATTGAAAAAATCAATAAAAAACCGCTACAATCCATACCTGAAATGAATAAAATCGAAGTTACTTTTACGGAGATTAACTATAAATAAAATGCTTAAAAAGTTTCGTAAAAACAAATTTGCATTTAGTCTAATCACTAGCATAATTATCTTGATACTTTGTTGCTTTTATACCGTATTTCAACCAATATTAGCACAACAAAATACAGAAATAACGATGGGTCAACAATGGTTACAGCATTTAGAAGAAGACCTCAATCCTTGGTGGTTGATGGAAACTGCTTACGGTAAACCTGTGGGTAATTTTCCTAGTTTTCGCTGCGACAATGGTGATCTAGTCAATCCATCTAAACCCTGTTCAGCTTTTACTAAATTAGGAGACAATTATGGTTATATTACCAACAACTTAGATAAAAACTATATTGTCTCTCAGTCTCGTCAAGTTTACACATACTGCGTAGCCTATCATTTAAGTGGAAACCCAAAGTTTCTTAGTTTAGCAAAAGCTGGAATAGATTGGATTCGTAACTATGGACTTGATCGAGAAAATGGTGGTGCATTTAGTTACTTGAAAAGAGAAAGTCGCCAATCTGGTCCTTCTGTTTTAAAGCGTACTAGTCAGGAACTAGCCTATGCTTTACAGGGAATGGCTTTTTATTACTATCTAACTCAAGATCAAGAACTATTACCAGAAATTATTCAACTAAAGAACTTTATCTTTGAGACCTATTATGATCCAAAACTAGAGATGATGATGTGGGTTCCCAAGCAAGTTAAGAATGAAAATGTTACTAACAATTGGCTTAAACAGAAAAAACATTTGCTGTCCCAATTGGATCAGATCTATACCTACATGCTTATTCTCGCGCCAATCTTACCAGAACCTTATCAATCAGAATGGAAACAAGATTTGTTAAATTTATCAAGTAGTATAATCAACGAATTTTATAGCCCTGAATATAATACATTCTGGATGGAGATTAACAATATAGGAGAGGGAAAACTGCCGACAGATTATGGTCATTCCATGAAAGCCTTTTGGATGATTTACTTAACTGGTAAACTTTTCAATAATCAAAGATTTATTGACTTTGCCCAAATAGCTGCATCTCGTATGCTAGAGGAAGCTTATGATGTAGAATCAGGGCTTTGGGGTAGAGGTATTAGTTTTGATGAGAATGATAAGGGTGTTCGTGACCTTGACAAAAAATGGTGGGTCTATGCTGAATTAGATCAAATGGCAGGAACACTTAGCTTGGAAGACTCATCCTACGTTGACAAATATTTAAAATCAACTGTTAATTGGTGGTTGAAAAATATGGTAGATCATACTAATCATGGAGTATGGAACTTACTGACTTGGCCGACTTTAGAAAAGCAATTACCTAAACAATACCACTGGAAAAATGGATTTCACTCCCATGAACACGCCCTAGTTGGCTATATTACTTCTCAGGCAAACCAAGGAGAAAAAGTGAAACTATACTTTGCTCGCAAGAAAGGCAAAGAAAAAGAGAATATTAAACCTTACTACTATACAGGTGAGATTGTTGACATCAATAGGTCGCCAATGCCATCAATAACTGATAGTAATCTGCCTTCACTATCCGATTTGAATCGGGTGATAGTAAGTTTTACTGGTATTAAATAGGGTTTTCTGAACAGAAGGCAGAGGGCAGAAGAAAGGAGTAAGGTTTCAAGGGAGAAGGTTTTTTATCACTAATTATCCGAACATGATATTAATATAACTCGGATTTTATTGTAAACTATTTATGGGCTTGGTGAAATAACAACTAAGCCTATTATCTTGTATTACAAAAGTGATCGATTTCCCAACTTCTGCGGCGAAGTCTATTGATTACTTTCCAAAGATAGGGATCCGTGTAGGAATTGTGATAATTTCGTTCCCTACTCCCTACTCCCTACTCCCTGTTCCCTTCAAAATAACCAATGACTACTACCAACTCTTGGATCACTCGCCCAAAACCAAATCCTAAAGCCCGCCTGCGCCTATTTTGCTTTCCTTATGCTGGTGGTGCTGCTTCGAGCTTTCGCACTTGGCCGGAGCAATTGGCACCCCATATCGAAGTCTGCCCAGTGGAACTGCCTGGACGGGGCAAGCGACTGCGGGAACCCCTGGTTACTGGCGTATTGCCCCTGATTGAAACCCTAACACCAGGTTTACTGCCCTATCTCGATATCCCCTTTGCCTTTTTTGGTCACAGTCTCGGAACAATAATCAGTTTTGAATTAGCCCGTCAACTCCGGCGCGAGGAAGCCCAGAGTCCTCGACACTTGTTCATTTCCGGTCGCCGCGCTCCTCAAGTACCTGCCCGAAAACTTCCCCTTCATAACTTGCCCAAGTCTGAGTTGATCGAAGAATTGCGTCAATATAATGGCACACCAGAGGCTGTGCTAGCAAACCAGGAGCTAATGAAGCTGTTTCTACCGATCCTGCGAGCGGATTTCGGGATGAACGAAACCTATACCTACACTAGCGAACCCCCACTTAATTGTCCGATATCTGTTTTCGGAGGTTTGCAGGATACCGACGCCAACAGTGATGAGCTTGCTGCCTGGCGTGACCAAACCAGTAGCACTTTCACGATACACATGTTTCCTGGTGACCACTTCTTTCTTAATAATAAGAAGGAGTGTAATCAGCTTTTGGAGCTAATCACAAAGTTTGCGATCGCACCAGTGTGATTCCTTGGGTCTTTCCTTGAAATCCCGGTCTGGTGAGGGAGCGGGGAGCAAAAGCGTTTGATAAGCTTTTTTATTCCCTGCTTCGAGGTTTGAGCTTCTATTTTCATCACAGGTCTACTAATTCGAGACACTTTTTTTTTGTTCACCCAATTTGATCACTCAACCAGGCATAGACGGTTGTCCCGAATGACAAACTCTTTCGGTATTGGTAGTCCATGCAGACTCCGCGCCACACTGCTGGTGTAGGCACCCGATGCATTCAAGATCACGCGGTCACCAACCTCTATTCTTGCCATCTTTTCGTTAAGACAAAAATAATCTGTCTCATAACAAGTACAACCTGCGAGGTCATGGACGAACATAGGTCCTTCTCGGAAAGGGATCTGAGCAACTGCTGGACGTGGTGCCCAGAACATCAAGTTCCAAGCAGAGGTATCCAAAACAACAATGCGATTCCCAGAGGGATGATCGTCTGCTGCTTTGACCTCCGCAACCAGGTAGCCCGCCATCATAGTTAATAGCATTCCTGGCTCAATCACAAGCCGCACTGGTTGCTGGCGCTGGTTGTTGATACGAGTAATGGTTTTATTTACTAAATCCCAAACCCGTTGTGCTTCAGGTTTTTGCAGATGGAACAGGTAAGCCCAACCACCGCCGAGATTGAGCACTTCAACTTTAGGAAAGATTTCCAAGCAAGATACTAGCAAATCAAGTGTCTGATGTAGATCTGCTTCTGAAAAAGTTTCACCTTCATGAACATGAAGATGGACGACCTCAAGCTCATGGGTTTGTATTAGGCTGTGTAGACCGGAATCTGTGGGATCAACTCCAAATCTACTCCATCGGGTTACTGCATTCTTAGCCTTAGCATCTTCGTGAAAAGGAAAGCGAAGTCGAAGTCCAACTCTTTTGTCTCGGTTAACGCTTTCACACCAGACACGCAACTGAGACAGACTGCACAAATCTGGAATAACACCCTCAGTTGCCAAACGCTTAAGGTCGGCAACTGAGAAGCCTGGTGCTGTAGAGTAGATTGGCCACAGCCCTGCTGCCATGGCAGCATCTAGCTCTTGTATGGTGGTAATGTCTGCTCCTAGGCCAAGTTTAGCCATATGACGCAACACAGATTGGCAGCGGTTTGCTTTAACAGCCAAACAAAGCTCACTATTCTGAATTTGTCTGAGGTCGTTTCGTAAAGCCGTTACAGTGTCAGTGATGGCATCTAGGTCGTACACAAGTGCCGGGGTGGGAATATCACTGGCAATCTTGAACAATGTCTCAGGAATAGTTGGAATAATTGTCATCCAATTTCTAAATTCAGTTACATCATCTCGCCATCCATCTTTTATTTCTGAGTTGTTATTGTCTTTTGAGATCATGCTACTGCCAAATCTTAATTGTTTTGAATAAGTTTTTCTTGTTGCGTCTAACTCGAACCTTTTTTTACATCACTTTTTGGTAAACCATATATAAATCGTCGGGAGTCGCCTCTTTTAACTTAAACCCTGCCGCCTTCATGGTATCTTCTAGAAGTTGGCCGTACACCATTAAGAATTTATGGCGATCGCTAGCAACTATCTCACCTTCTTTTTTGAAACGATAGTCTGTTTCCCAAAAGTACATTTCTTTATTCTCTAGGAAATCGAGATGCTTTTGCTGAGCGTAAACAATGCCGTTGCCAATCTCTTGCTCGCCATCTGCATCAATTTCTTCTGCTTGAATGTTAAGTACAAACAAGCCTCCGTCAAGTAAATGGCGGGCAATATTGTCTAACATTTTAACGGTGTCCTCAAAATTGGGCAGAAAACTGTATAAGTGGTAATCGTTACCAACCCGACTAACACCGGCTGGACCCCCATGGGAATATATGCCATCAAAAGATTCTTGCAAATCCATTGATAACACATTACCTTCTACTACCTTTGCCCGATTTCCCAAACGAGCTTTACTCCGTTCTAACATAGCAGGAGTAAAATCTATGCCAGTTATCTCATAGCTGGGATCTAATTCGAGCAGTTTTTCTGCAAGCAATCCCGTTCCCACCCCTATTTCGAGAAGTTTTTTCCGACCTTTGAGGATAGAGTCCAGGGACTGAGCTTCTTTCGGATAGTCGTAATACCCACTTTTCATAGTGGCGTCATAATACTCGGCAATGTTATCGTATTTATTCATAGTGGTAGCTCTCCTAATTTTATTTGAGACTGTTGATTTAAACTGTTTATCAAGCCAATTTTAGGACATCAATGTCGTTTAGCCAAGCGCTGCTGTATATGCTGCGCGAGTTTGTATTTTGTTAAAATATCTAAGGGTAAGTAGGCGGCACCTCGAATAGTACCCAAGCAATCTTTGCTTTGACAAATACAATCAAATCCTCTATCCATCGACCATTCCGTAGATGGATAGAAGAAAGTCAGTTCCTCCCCAATTTCAATTTTAGTCATGGCTCTCAGAACGCGATCGCTCACAGCGAAAAATACATTGGGAGCGCAGCTATGATTGAGATAATGCAAAAACTCTGGGTGGAGCATAATATGTTGGCGTTCCCCAATTTGAAGGCTTAAATAATTGGGCTGCTCTAGGCTCTTTTTTACGCCAAATTTAGAGATTACCTGTCCGGGCATAAACTCGACGGTGGTGTGTAGGGATTTGCTTCCAGTTGTCGGACACTCCCGGAGCTCGGCCCATGATGCAACTTTTAGGGGTTTTTCAGCGATATAGTTTTTACCAAATTCATCCATATAAGTACCTGATCCAAATTATTTGGATGCAGTATTCCCGCTCTAAGCTATTATACAATTAGTTGGTATTTTTTAAAAAAATATTTTGCAACAAAAGTCAATAGTGTATGAAATGACCAATAATAAATTAGGAGTTTAACTCATGAGCGAGACACCCATAACAATTACTTACTCTTTAGAGGAAGTATTAAAAGACATAAACGGGAAGCTAGACAGCCTTCAAAAAGATGTCAACAAGATAAACGAAAGACTAATAAAAGTAGAGACACAGCTAGACGCGGTCGCAACGGATGTAAAAGAATTAAAAGGTTCAACCAAGGCACAAATTTGGACATTGATCGGCATTTTGGTCACAGCAGTTGGCGGTTTTCTGGTAGCAGTTGGTCGTGTTGTTATTTCAGGCAACCCCTAATTTATTCTCAAAGGATGGATTGGAGCCAGCAGAGATTAGGGATTTAGAGATTGCGTTCGCGAAGCGGTTCCTTTGGAACATCGCATGTAGCAAAAAAATACTATGCTAGCAGCAGATTGATTACCCAAGCCTTGCCATGGCTCCAGAATCTGACCCGTTGACGGAACCCCGTAAAGTCGTGGAAGATACCAATGCGAACGCTAAATTTTTCCAATTTGATCAACACCAAGCCAAACTTAGTACGGAGATTCTGGCGGGAATAACCACCTTTGTCACCATGGCATACATTCTGGTGGTTAATCCTGATATTTTGTCCAATGCCATTTTTCTCCAACAACCCAAGGATTTTTGAACTCTCCCCGCTTTAAAAAGACGGGGATTGTTAGCTGATCTCACTACGCGGGTTGAAACCGCGCTGCGTGATGCTTACAATACTGACTAGATAGAGAATCCAATCTGTACCGTTGTGGCAGGTTCAAAGCTGCCCTACCGACCTCGGCTAGGTCAACCCCTAGCTGTGTCGCTACTTTGCGCAAAATATTACATGCGTGCCTTAAATCTGCGTTAATTAACTCGTTATTAGCTGACCGATAGAGACCACGTCTAATTCGCTTTCCAGAAGGCTTCCACCCCAAGCCCGAAGGGCACGCTTCGCGAATGGGTTTCGCACCAAGTGTAGGTAGAAAATCCTGATCTAGAAAACTAGCCTTACTCGTATAGCTTTCTTCGGTTTCAATGAACTTAATACCGTATTGCTCGCATAATTGCTGGACTCGATTCTTGAGTCTTGCAGTGGGAATTTGGACAAACTCTTGATTGTTCTTTTTCCCAATCTTAATGCCATCTTTATTGCGTTGATTCCATCCAAATACCACGGTGCTAATTTGATTCCTCAAGCACCAATTAATAAAAAACTTGGCTGCTTTGTTGATATTGTCCCGCATCTGGCGATTCCGCTTTTCAGTAATATTTGCCAAACGCTCATCCCAGTAGTCTTGAGGCTTGCCCTTTTTAATTTTGGCTACCTGTTTGTTGTACCACTGGTTTTGGGATTTAATCTTGCGACCGTCAATAATAAATGATTTGCCGGTGGTAGAAACGCAAGTCAACCAGTTGTTGAGTCCTGGATCTATTCCTAGGGCGTTACCACTAGTCTGAACTGGCTCGATGTCAGATTGCTTGTAGACAAATTCCAGGTAAAAGCAGCCATTGCGAGGAACAAAACGGAATTCATTGATCGACTTGAAATCCAGATTAGATGGCATTGGAAGAAGGAAATGATCAATTCCAAACCACGCTTTAACCTGGTTCCCTAAAGAAAACTTGAGCTGTCCATCTTTTAGCTTCACCCACCTAGCTGGATAACTTACGACAGCCATTCCGCCTTTCTTTCTGTACTTTGGAACCCTTGGCTTATCCCTTAGTTTTCCAGATTTATAAAGTTTTGCCAATGCCTGATAGGATTTAAATGATTCAATTACACTGTGGAGAATTTGTTGAGCACAAGCAGATCTCATTGCCCTGAAATGGATATTAGTTTTAAGGATCTTGTCTAACTCAAACTTCTTGACATACTTACCAGCCTTAAACAATACTTGACGGCAATAATAAATAGCGCAATTAGTTAACTTATTGGCTTCTCCGCAAATAAATTCTAAAACCGCCCTATTATCAGGGTCTGTGGTTATCAGGTGCTGTTGGCATCCATACATTCCTCGTCACCTCCTTAGTCTATAGGATAACTTGAATATACTACCTCTGTCAACAACTATGGTCAGAAATAATCAAGAAATATTCAGGACAAATCCGCACTCGGTAACACTAATCAATTACCACTTCGTCTGGTGCCCTAAACGAAGAAAAGCAGTATTGACCGGAAAAATAAAGATGAGATTGCAAGAAATAATTTTTGACTTGTGCTCAGAACATAACTGGAGGGTTATAGCCCTAGAAATCATGCCCGATCATGTTGATATGTTTTTGGAGGTCGATCCTACCTTTGCTCCTTCCACGATCATCAAACGAGTGAAAGGGAGGGCTTCTCATTATCTCAGGAAGGAGTTCCCTGAATTGCTGAAATTACCCACCTTATGGTCTCCCAGTTATTTCTGCTCGACTACTGGAAACGCAAATACAGAAACAGTCAAGAAGTACATCCAAAATCAAAGAGGAAAATAACGAGAGCCGGGATAAATCCCGGTACGCTCCGGAGACGAAACCTGATTAATAAGGCAGCCTTAATCATGGAGGCGCGCTTTCCATAGGCGAATTAAATTCGCCATGGGTCGCGCCTCAAAGTTTTAACCTTTTTCCCATAACCGACCAACCATAAAGGCTGCCTTATTCTTGTGGTAACTTCTAACCCCGCCCACCCAATCAATTGGGTGGCTAACTCTCGCTTGTTACATCCTCTGTTTGGGGAACTAGTGATTGCCACCAGGATTTCAGCTGCTTTGGCAACCTTAGTGATGGGACTCTATGCCAAATATCCATTTGCCTACTCCCGATTCCCGATTCCCGATTCCCGATTCCCGATTCCCGATTCCCAATTCTCGATTCCCGATTCTCAATTCTACATTCTACATTCTACATTCCCGATTCCCGATTCCCGATTCCCGATTCCCGATTATTGATCATACAAATCAGGACGGCGTTCTTTAGTCCTCTGAATTTGCTGCTCTTTACGCCAGCGGTCAATTTCCCCATGATTTCCTGATAACAGAACTTCTGGAACCTTCCATCCCCGAAACTCAGCAGGTCTTGTGTACTGAGGATAGTCCAGTAACCCGGCTTCAAAGCTTTCTAATTTAAGGGATTCGGCTTTGCCTACTGTTCCTGGTAGCAACCGGGTGACACCATTAATCATGGCTAGGGCTGGGATTTCTCCACAGGTTAAGACAAAATCCCCCAATGATACCTCTCGGGTGACTAAGTGTAATACCCGCTCATCCACACCTTCGTAGTGTCCACAAATTATCACCAGCTGATCATAACCTGTGGCTAATTCTTTGAACAATTGCTGTTTCATGGGTTCCCCCTGAGGGGTCATTAAGATGACATCACGCTGGGGTAAAATGGGTAAAGACTCTACAGCCGCAAAAATCGGCTCTGGTTTCATCAACATCCCCACCCCACCACCATAAGGCTCATCATCAACTCGCCGATGTTTGTCAGTAGCAAAGTCTCGGGGGTTGATCAGATGCACTTCGGCAATTTGTTTGAGGAGCGCCTTACCAAGTAGCCCTGAAGTCAGGGGAGAGCTGAAGAAATCCGGAAATAGAGTGATAATGTCAAATCGCACAAACAGTTAAGGGAGGGTAGGGGTCTGGAGCTAAAAATCCTGTGGGAAGAGGCTAAGATACATAATCAGTGATTATGCATAAATGGTAAGGCTATAATGCGTGAATATCATTAAATAATCACGAAGTAAACTGAAAAATTGCTATAATGTGGCATTTTAACTAAAAAGCACTACTCAAAAGTATTGAACTCACCTCATGCCCATTACTAATATAATGCAGCAGTTAGAATCTCAATTGCAAAGAATTAGGATGCCTAAGTCCACTCAACCAGCTATTTTGGTAATCGGCGGCGCTGAAGATAAAGTTCATGGAAGAGAGATCCTGCAAACTTTTTTTGGGCGTGCTGGAGGAACTAATGCTCGCCTTGCCATTATCCCTTCAGCCTCCAGAGAACCAACCGTGATTGGCAGTCGCTATCAACGCATCTTTGAAGACATGGGAGCCGAAGAAATTCGGTTGCTAGATATACGCGATCGCTCTGAAGCAGAAAACCAAGACTTACTAGAGTACTTGGAAATCTGTACCGGGGTATTCATGACTGGAGGTGACCAACTACGCTTGTGCGGGCTACTAGCCGATACCCCCTTAATGGAAAAAGTTCGGCAGCGGGTTCATCAGAGCGAGATTACCCTAGCTGGGACAAGTGCTGGGGCTGCAGTTATGGGTCATCACATGATTGCTGGTGGTGGTAGTGGTGAGTCTCCTAATCGTGCTTTGGTGGATATAACCATGGGCTTAGGAATCATTCCAGAGGTCATTGTAGATCAACATTTCTACCATCGCAATCGTATGGCACGCCTGATTAGTGCTATTTCGGAACATCCGGATCGATTGGCAATCGGAATTGATGAAGATACCTGCGCTTTGTTTGAAAAAAATGGTTGGTTAGAAGTGATGGGTAAAGGGACTGTCACAATTATTGATCCCAAGGAAATGTCTTACACGAACCAGCCTAAGATTGGTGCTAACGACCCGATCAGTATCCACAATCTGCGAGTGCATATTCTATCTCATGGCGATCGCTACCACTTTCACAAGCGTTCCTTATTTGCAGGAGAAAGCTAAACCTTCCTTCTGGAAAGCCAGCAATCCTGGACAACAACTGCAATCACCAGCCCACGCTTTTGAGTATGGCTTTACCTGCCCTTTGCCAAGGGATGCAGCGCCTTAATCAGGGGGTTTCCTCATGACTGTAGTTGGGGGAACTCATCTGAGTACCTGCTGGCTGCGATAGTTATGGATAATTTTGAAAAAAATGTTCACACAGAACAGTTTTTTTTCTCTCCAAGGTTGATAATAATAAGATTATCCCAAATCTAATCAGCAGCCTACCGGATCGCCTGATTCCCGGATTGGAGCTAGAGTTTTCAAGCGTGCCAATCGGCTAATAATGTGCCAAAGTAGTGCCAAAGTAGGCGATAAAGGCGGATTTTATTTGATAAATTGCGTCTTTACGCTTCCTTGCACATTCAGCGAGCATCACCACCGAAGTTTCAGTTGATATGAGAATTCTGAGAATCCAGACTTTACGTGGTCCTAATTATTGGAGTATTGGACATCACAAACTGATTGTCATGCGTCTCGATTTAGAGGAATTGGCAAATACCCCCTCCAACGAGATTCCTGGCTTCTATAAGGGACTAAAGACTGTCCTACCCAGTCTGGAAGAGCATTTCTGTTCCCCTGGTGTCCGGGGGGGATTCCTTTCTCGGGTTGCCAGAGGCACCATGATCGGGCACATCATTGAACACGTTGCCCTAGAACTACAAGATCTGGCGGGCATGAGAGTTGGATTTGGTCGCACTAGAGAAACAACGACACCAGGAGTCTACCAGGTCATATTTGAATACATTGATGAGCAGGTGGGTCGTTATTCAGCTAGGGCAGCTGTGCGGCTGTGCCGTAGCATCATTGATAAGCAAACCTATCCCCAAAGTGAATTAGAACAAGACCTGAAAGATTTACAAGAACTGGCTAATCATTCAGCTTTAGGACCAAGCACTCAATCCCTGGTTAAGGAAGCCGAAGCTAGAGATATTCCCTGGATGCAGCTGAGCGCGAGAGCGATGATTCAACTGGGCTACGGTGTCCACCAAAAGCGGATTCAAGCCACATTGAGTGATTATTCAGGGATTTTAGGGGTTGAGTTGGCTTGTGATAAAGAAGGTACCAAACAAATCCTGAGGGATGCTGGTGTACCGGTTCCCCGGGGTACAACGATTCGATTCATCGATGAGTTGGAAGGGGCAATTGAGTATGTAGGTGGCTACCCGATTGTGATTAAACCCCTGAATGGGAATCATGGACGAGGCATTACCCTTGATATTAATAGCTGGGAAGAGGCGCAGACTGCCTATAAGACCGCCAAAGAAGTCTCCCGCTCTGTCATTGTGGAGCGCTATTATAAAGGTTTTGACCACCGGATTCTTGTGGTCAATGGCAAGGTAGTAGCGGTAGCAGAGCGTATCCCTGCCCATGTAGTGGGCAATGGTAGGTCTACGATTGAGGAACTGATTGACCAAACTAACCTTGATCCCCATCGTGGTGAGGGACACGACAATGTCTTGACGAAAATTGTGGTAGACGCTACCAGTGAGAGTGTCTTGAAGAAGCAAGGGTACAGATTGGATAGTGTACCCAGAAAGGGGGAAGTTTGTTACTTGCGGGCAACTGCCAATCTCAGCACTGGCGGTATTGCTGTAGATCTCACCGATAACATCCATCCAGAAACTATCTGGCTGGCAGAGCGGGTTGCCAAAATTATTGGTCTGGATATTGCTGGAATTGATATTGTTACCTCTGATATCACTAAGCCTTTACGGGAAGCTGATGGGGTGGTGGTTGAGGTGAATGCTGCCCCTGGCTTTAGGATGCATGTTTGTCCTAGTCAAGGTCAGCCCCGGAATGTGGCAGCACCAGTGCTCGATATGCTCTTCCCAAATGGGCAACCTAACCGTATTCCCATCATCGCGATTACAGGTACCAACGGAAAAACCACGACAACCCGCTTAATTGCCCATATCTATCGCCAAACTGGACAGGTTGTGGGCTATACCACTACAGATGGGATCTACATTGATGAATATGTTGTGGAAAAAGGTGATACCACTGGACCCCAAAGTGCTCAGGTAATTCTCAAAGACCCGACAGTTGAGGTGGCAGTGCTGGAAACTGCCCGGGGCGGTATCCTGCGTTCTGGCTTGGCCTTTGACAAATGTGATATTGGGGTGGTTTTAAATGTCTCCGCTGACCACTTGGGACTTGGAGACATCGACACCATTGAACAGATGGCCAAGGTCAAGAGTATTGTGGCGGAAGTGGTGAGTCCGAAGGGCTATGCTATCCTCAATGCTGATGACCCCCTAGTCAGAGCAATGGCGGAAAAGGTAAAGGGTCAAGTGGCTTATTTCTCGATGAACTCAGAAAATGAGTTAATCAAAAATCACACCAGTGGTGGTGGTCTGGCTGCGGTTTATGAAAATGGTTATTTGTCCATCATCAAAGGGGATTGGACCCTGCGGATTGACGAGGCAGTAAATGTGCCAGTGACAATTGGGGGACGGGCACCTTTTATGATTGCGAATGCTCTAGCTGCCAGTCTCGCTGCCTTTGCTCAAGGGGTCTCGATTGAGGCCATTAGAGAAGCATTGACCACATTTAGGGCTTCTGTAGACCAGACACCAGGGCGAATGAATTTGTTCAATCTTGGCAGTTACCATGCTCTAGTGGATTATGCCCACAATGCAGCTAGTTACGAGGCATTGGGTAGTTTTGTGCGCAACTGGCCCGGAGAGTGCTTTGGGATTGTGGGTGGTCCTGGGGATCGCCGGAATGAAGACTTTATTGAACTAGGACGACTCTCAGCAAAAATCTTTGACAGGATTATTATCAAAGAAGATGATGACTTACGGGGACGTCCCAGTGGTGATGCAGCTGAGTTAATTTGTAAGGGCATAGGACAGGAAAAAAGCGAGTCCAACTATGAGATTATCCTCAGGGAGACAGAGGCAATTGAGAGGGGTTTGGATAAAGTCGCTGATGGTGGTTTAGTGGTGATTCTGCCAGAAAGTGTAAGTCGTGCGATCAAACTAATTGAGGCTCGTAATCCTTTGCCGGATAATGGCCTTAAGGCAAGCAGTGCTGACAACGAAGATGAGTTGAAGCCATCGGTGGTCAATTAAGCTGCTGTTGGGATTGGTTGAAAGTTGTTCGCGTAGCGTGGCCTTTTGGCCAAGGTTGTTCGCGTAGCGTGGCCTTTTGGCCAAGGTTGTTCGCGTAGCGTGGCCTTTTGGCCAAGGTTGTTCGCGTAGCGTGGCCTTTTGGCCAAGGTTGAAGGTTCAGTGCGATCGCATTGAGGCGCTCAGCTGCAAAAGATTGACTTAAGGTCAGCCCTGGATGGGATTAACCCAAAGCACCTGGGCAAAAAGCGATGTTCCAAAGGAACATCGCTTTTTCTACAGCTATGCGATCGCTAACTTCAAACCTGACAGATCTTTATTTGGGTGGTATGGCGCTACGCGCAAGGCAAGAAGAATCCCCCCTAGCCTTAAGAAGGGGGGCGGGCAAGAGGCAAAGGTACGCTTTCCGTATTAAGAGGCGTTGCTGATTCTGGGTATGATTTTGCCCCCCTAACCCCCCAATTTGGCGATGTGACACCTTCGGGTCGCACTTAAAAGTTGACTACAACAGCTTGTGCTGCTTGTATCAATGTCCTAACTTTAATGCGTAGTCCTATATTTATTTTCAGCCACTACCCCACATCCCATACCCAGTAAGGCTTTTAAGCCTGTTTCTCACTATCGGCACTAAAAATAGTGAAAGTTTCCTGCATAACTTTTGGTGATTAGCCAGATAAGTATATACATACTTCCTGCATCAGCTATCAGCACTCACCATTCATGGAATGTACTAATTGCTTAATGCCTACCACTAGGGTAGTCATGGCAGTTAGCAATCGGTTGATCACAAATACAGAAGTTCTACTTAATTCAAAGGTTAGAGGCAATAGCAATGACTGGGTTACAATCTACTAATTACGGTTTAGACTACGACGAGCAACTTGACTCTGGATTATATTTAGTAGCTCCTCGTGATGAGGATTATTCAGAAGGAAATCTTGGTTATGATACTCTGACCGGATGGCGTAATGATGATGTTTTAGTAAGAGTAGACTCTAATTACTTCAATGCTGGAACAAGAGAATATAAACGGTTAACTATTGAGGATGACTACCAACTTTTTGTTGAGGGTAACAGTTCGGAAACACTTAGCAATGTTTTGCCAGAAGACATAGAGGATGTTGTTGATGTTCAAGTTAATACCTTAGATCTAGCCACAGAGCAAGAGAATGGATTATCAAATTTAGTGCCAGCAGCAGAGTCAACGTCTGAAGAATTAGAATTATTAGGACAAGACGATGGAAACACCACTCTAACCGTAGAGGATCAGCAGATTGGAATACAGCTATCAGCAGGAGCTAATGCAAATCCTTCATTAAATGGAGTTTTCGGTGATGATGACAGAACTAGGGTAACAAATACCACCAGCAATCCTTGGACTAAAGTAGGTTTTGTCACGGCGAAATTTGGGGATGAGTGGTTTGGTTCATCTGGGGTGATGATTGGTCCTCACCATTTTCTCACCTCAGCTCATAGCATCTTCAACAGCACTCTTTCTGACTCTGCTGGAAATGGTGGCTATGCAGACGAAATATACGTCCATCTCGGTCAAGATGGTCAAGAAAAATATTATGGTCAAGTGGGTGTAACCTATTTTCATACGGTGAACGGTTATACAGCAGATAATGATGGTGATGGAATTATTGCTGATGCTGACAGTAATGAAGATGACGGGAATTATGATTGGGCGGTCTTAAGCCTCGATCGCAATATTGGTAATTACACTGGTTGGATGGGATGGCAATGGAATTCGGATCTTAGTTGGTTTAATGACTTAAATGTCAATATAACTGGGTATCCTAAAAACACAATCAACAGTGAGGGAATTGTTGAAACTAATTGGTCAGGTAGTTTGGCAGGAATAGACCATTCTGCGGAAATGTATACAATTTCTGGTACTATTAATTCTGCTGATAACTATCAGATTAAACACCATCTTGATGCTACTGGAGGCAATAGTGGTGGTCCAGTATGGCGTTCTGAAGGTAACTCAGAATATGTTATCGGTCTGACAAGTGGCTATATTCATGATAGCCAAAATACTCCTACCCATAATGAAGCTATTCGCTTACAGAAATACATGACCGATTTGATAGAGGATTGGAAGACAAACGATCCTAATCCAGTAGATAAACCTGATCTTGTGGATTATGATCAATGGTTTGGTACTGACTTTGACTACCTTTCATCTAACTCGATTAAACCAGGAGATAACTTAACTACACGTTTTGTAACTCGTAACAACGGTACAGCAGCATCAGGAAACTTCGACGTCAATTTCTATGCATCTACAGACAATGACGTTACTAACTCCAGCGGTTCCCACTGGTTCCTTGGTAGCGATACAATAAGCTCCTTAGATCCTTTCAATTGGGATTACGCAACATGGAGTGGTTCTTTTCCTAATCTCAACCCTGGGTCCTACTATATCATTGGGTTTATTGACCCTAGCACGTCTATTGATGAGTTTGATGACAGCGCTGCTAGCAATCAAGTGGTATTTGACTCAATACTTCAAGTTCAATCTTTATTTTAGTAAGCATTCAGCTATCAGCTATCAGCTAATGGGTTAGGTCCCAGGGTCGAAGCCTGTGCCACCCTATTTGAGGTGCTTATGCGCTATGGCTACGGTTGATGAGGAAACCTTGAAGTCCCAGGGTCGAAGCCTGTGCCACAAACCTGACCACTGACCACTGACCGCTGACCACTGACCACTGACCGCTGACCGCTGACCACTGACCGCTGACTGCTTACATATCAGCTTTTAAAGGCAACCAATCTTGATTTAATAATTGTTCGAGAGTATAGGGACAGTCTTCGGGAAATTCAATCATCATACCGGTTTTTTCCCTTACATATTTTAAGGCTTTTTTATAAACTTTGGCTTGATTATCTTGTAAATGATTTCGGAGATTTTTAGTTAAATACTCGTCAATTTGGGTTCTAAAACTCATAATTTCCGCTTGCCAATGATTGGCGTTATAGTCATATTGATCTTGCCAATAGTGCAGGAGTAATAAATGTCGGATAATTTGCTCTAAAAAACTTTCAACTGTTAATTGGTCTCGACGGCTCAATCCTTCTAATTCCTGAATTAAATGCTCTATGTCGAGATTTTCTAGTCGTTTTTCTTTTAGGAGTTTCAGGGTTTCTAATAACCATTGCTCATTATCAACATCATACAGAGAATATAGATCACTTGTTTGAGTCATAGCGGTTTTCAAGCTAGTAAGGAGTTTTTGGGTTTTAGGGAACAGGGAACAGGGAACAGGGACTTCGGAGCAGGGAGCAGGGAGGAGGGACTTCGGAGCAGTAAAGTCAAAAGAGGGAAGAAGTAAAAAATTATGTGTACCTCATTAGGATAAAAACCGCTATACTTCCTTTGTTACTAATCTATCCCACTTCTTATTTTGCCCGATCATTATCCACCGTTACATGTTCAGACTTTCTAAATACTCTGCAATAACTGCAACTGCCTTATTGGCATTTCCTTGTTGGCCACCTTCTCGACAGTGAGCAATAACGACAGCAGTTTTGCTAGCCTGGAGAGTAACAGCTCCTATGTCTTTCTTTTTTCCATAAACAACTTTTCCATCCTCCTCCCGCAAAAATTGATACTTTTGCCCCTCAATCCATATACCTCCTGCCATGAATCCCGTGAAATCCTTTGACTTAAAACTATTAGCTATGTTTGTGCTTTCATCAGGATTGAGCTTTAAGGCATGAGCATGAGCATCTGTAGTCCACTTAGCACCACCATCAATACCTATGATACTAGCTTTATCAACATGAACAGTGCCATTAGCATCTTTAGATTGTGCAATTAGATTATCAATGTAGCTATCCCAAGACATTTTATTTAGTTTTCTTTCAAATTTTAATTATTATTATAGTAAACCATTATAGCATTTTTAATCAACTTAGTATGCTCAAAGCCAATCAACTAAACGGTTTAGTTTAACGACAGTAGTTCATTACTTTACTGTTGACTGTCAACAAAAAAGCAATCGCTTAAATCCTGTCATTGAAATCTGTATCAGCTGACTAATTTATATTCCCAGATCCCAGATTCCCGATTCCCGATTCCCGATTCCCGATCCCCTCCTGGGAGGGGTTAGGGGTGGGTTCCGATTCCCGATTCCCGATTCCCGATTCCCGATTCCCGATTCTATTTAAATTTCATACATTTCTAACGGTAATCCATCCGGGTCTTGAAAAAACGTAAATAGCTTGCCAGTATGCTCATCAATTCTAATCTTTTCTACATCCACGCCCTGGGATTTGAGATAATTCACCGACGCTTCAATATCATCGACTTGAAAAGCTAAATGTCTCAATCCGCAAGCTTCGGGACGACTAACTCGTTCAGGGGGATTAGGAAACGAAAATAACTCAATCCTATCCCCATCACCCACTTGTAAATCCAATTTATAAGAATTTCTAGCAGCTCTGAAGGTTTCTTCAATAATTGAAAACCCTAAAATTTCCACATAAAACTGTTTCGATTTTTCATAATCTGAGCAAATAATCGCTACATGGTGAAATCCTTTGGTTTTCATAAAACTAATCTGAAATTAAGTAATAGATAAATAAGTTTCAATCAACAAAGATCATCTTCCATAGTATGGAACCAGATTCAACCAAGTTTTTAGGATTTTGCTAGACTGGCAGATATAAAACCCATCATCAAAAGGATATATATCCAAAGGATAAGGAAATTATCTATGCCCCCAACCCTACTTCTATCCAAAGAACTACCTACTCTGGAATACCAATCCACATCAGAACGCTTTGATGAAAGCTGGAGAGCTCCCCTTTCCACCCTCCTGGGATTAGGGCGAGCAGCTGGTGCTGATTTTATTGAGTTTTTCCTAGAACGGGTCAACTACATCAGCTGTCTTGCGGAAGATGATGCCATTACTAGCATTTCTCCCCGCCTTTCCTCTGGTGCTGGTATCCGAGTGTTTCGGGGTAAGTCAGATTGCTATGTTAGCACTAATGACTTATCCTTTTCGGGGCTAAAAGCCGCTTTGGAGAAAGCCCTGTCTATTCAAGGGCTGGAATTACCTACCCCTAATGCCTTTATCCCAGAAACTAACTTAGAACTGTTGCGGGATTACGCTACTGCTAAAGGCAAAGACACTTGGCTATCCGGTTGCAGTTCGATGGCAGAAATGGGAGAAGTACTCCTGGATGCCAATGGGGCACTCCAGCGCAAGGCTAGCCATGTCCAATCCCGACGGGCTGTTTATTTCCGGG
>NZ_JAAHIE010000979.1:0-2057 GCF_010671945.1 Moorena sp. SIO4E2 | reverse complement strand
GGGGGGGGGGGGGGGGGGGGGGCGCGGGGAGTGTGGGGCGGGGGCGCGGGGAGTGTGGGGCGGGGGCGCGGGGAGTGTGGGGCGGGGGCGCGGGGAGTGTGGGGCGGGGGCGCGGGGAGTGATAAAAGTCAGATCAGCTGAAAATGCCATGACTTACCCACTCAGATATGTAAAATATCTGTAATCCTCTTTTCCCTACTGCAAATTGGTTTAATCTTCTAACAAGAGCAAAATTAAAAAGATTACAATCTCTTGAACTGGATTTAACCATGAAAATTGATCATGTTCATTTCTATGTTGAAGATGCTACAGTTTTTTCTGATTGGTTAGTCCACACTCTTGGCTTTCAACGGGTCGCCAGTGGCAGTAGTTACCATACCTACACAGAAGTTGTAAAAAGTGGCTCAATCACGTTTCTTATCTCTTCACCTCTAACATCAGCAAGTCCTATTGCTGAGTTTTTGCGTCTACATCCTCCTGGGGTGGCTGACATCGCTTTTCTAGTAGAAGACCTGGAAGCGGTGATTGAGAATACGTCCGCTCAGGGCAACCAAGTGGTACAACCACCTCAGGAGCAATTTCAAAGACAGGGACGCCTAAAGTGGAGTAGAATCCCCTCCTGGGGTTCTCTGGTTCATACCCTGGTTGAGCGAGATGGCATCTGTGACGAATCGTTTTTCCCGGCTCAGTTGAACTGGATCACGAAGACTGCTCAGGGTAAGCCACCCTCCCTCAGTATAGAGGGAAACCAGGGAAATAACCATCCTCAGACCATGTTCACCACCATTGATCATGTAGTACTTAATGTAGCGGTTGGTGAGTTAGAACGGGCAGTAAATTGGTATCAACACGTGCTGGGATTTTGCCCACAACAAATATTTTCTATTAAGACACAACAGTCTGGTTTATACTCTCAGGTCATGGTTGATCCCACTGGTGAAGTGCAGTTGCCGATCAATGAACCAACTTCTGCTAATTCCCAGATTCAGGAATTTCTAGATTTCAATGGTGGACCAGGAATCCAGCATATTGCTCTTAGAACTAGCAATATAGTAGAAGCGATCGCGCAACTCCGTGGTCGAGGTTTACCGTTTATTGAAGTTCCTCCCAGCTACTACAGCCAGTTGCGGCAAAGACCAGGGGGCTCTAATTTACCTTTACCACCAGCAGAATGGGAAGAAATTGCTACCAGACAAATTTTAGTAGATTGGCAGCAAGAGTTTCCTCAAGCTTTGTTACTTCAAACCTTCACCAAGCCCATTTTTGGCAAGCCTACTTTCTTTTTTGAAGTGATTGAGCGCCGCTTTCAGGCCAAGGGCTTTGGAGAAGGAAATTTTCGTGCTTTATTTGAAGCCATCGAGCGGGAACAGAACAAGCGAGGAAGTTTAGGAACCTAAGCTAATGCGCTACGCGCACGCGTGCGCGTTCAGCATACGGCGGTTTGCATAACTATCAGGTACACAGGATTGTTTTCCCACTTCCGACTTCCCTGTTCTCTCTTCCCTCTTCCCTGCTCCCTGCTCCCTGCTCCCTACTCCCTAAAAACCCAGAACGAAAGTACCTAACTGAATGGCAAACCGCTGTATGCTTACGTTAATAATGCTCAAGGTTAATTTCTCTACTTGGAGGTATTGACAAAATGCCTTAGCTTTTAACTTGTAACGAATATCAAGTATCCAGTAGAATTCTCTGTATAGTGACAAACCTTAGTTTTATAGACCATAAAATCATGGGAAGTAAGAGTGGGAAGGTGTCGTCTAAGAAAAAAAAACGGGGGCGGTCAGTCCTTTATTTTAGAGTCCTTTACCTTCTAGGTCAAACTATGGTAAAACAAGTCGTTTCGACGGAAACTGTTTAGACTAACTATTTCCTCATCTTAAACTCAAAAACCATAAAGTGTCATCAAAGGTGAGTTTTAAATGTTAACCGCATTACAACAAAAAAAATTAACAACATTATTCAATAATATCGATGCTGATTCAGGTGGAACTCTCAACCAAGATGATTTTCATCTGATTTTGAATAAACTGGCTAGTTCACGAGGGCTAAAACCTAAT
>NZ_JAAHIE010000978.1:0-2060 GCF_010671945.1 Moorena sp. SIO4E2 | reverse complement strand
AAATACCCATGGTTTTGAAATTTCTCATTTGGGTGCGATCGCAAATTGTATCGAGATTCTTGAAACCTATAGTTCATTAAGAATTTAGAATTTAGAATTTAGAATTTAGAATTTAGAATTTAGAATTGAGCATTGAGCATTACATTCTTCCTTCTTCCTTCTTCCTTCTACATTCTACCTTCTACATTCTACCTTCTTCCTTCTTCCTTCTACATTCTACCTTCTACATTCTACCTTCTACATTCTTCCTTCTACATTCTACATTCTTCCTTCTACATTCTTCCTTCTACATTCTTCCTTCTACCTTCTACATTCTTCCTTCTACCTTCTACATTCTACCTTCTACATTCTACATTCTTTATTCTACATTCTTAGTAGGGTTATATCAAAATGGTGGGGTTCATAGCTCGAATTGTTCTGGATCTATACCCTTTGCTTTTAATTGCTCTAGCAAGGCTTGCAAGGAAGCTTCTGCTTGCTCTGCCCGTTGGCGTTCTTGTTCTTTTTCAAGTCTTTCAACCTCTAAAAGTTCCTCCGCTTGTTCTGCCCGTTGGCGTTCTTTTTCTGCCTGTTGTTGAGCAAGTTCTTTGAGCTCAATAATTTCTAAATACGTAGCAAAAGGCTCGCCATTGGGATAATACAGCACCAAGTCCGAGCCTACTAACTCAAAGGTAATTCCTAAACGGGGACTCACCCAACCCAGCATCTGGGGGATTGGTTCTAGTTTTTCGGCTGAACGCAACCACCCTTTTAGTTTTGTCCGATTTGGATCAAAAAGATAGTACTCTTCTACTTCATGGTTCTGGTAAAACTTGAGTTTATCCTCTTCTAATTCCTTGATGGTATTCGTTAATGAGGCTATTTCAAATACTACCTGGGGATTCATGTTATCTTCAACCCAGGTTTTGTAGGAACGCCGATGCCCTTTCGGTCTACCCACAACCACCATCACATCCGGGGCTTGATTGATTTTGGGTTTTCCAAGTTCTGGATACCACAACAAATCCCCGGCAACGAATACATTGGGGTCATCTTTGAATTGGGCTTCCAGGCCATACTTAATGGTGGTAATTAGTTCAAATTGAAGGGTATTGTCCGCCAAGGGTTTGCCGTCACTTTCGGGATAGAAGATGTCATCGGTGGTGGAAGTAAGCTGCTGAACCATAGGAAATACTGTTACCAGAGCTGATCATCCTATTCTATCTTACTAATTTAGAATTTAGAATTTAGAATTTAGAATTGAAGTCTGTATCCTAAATTATTCCTTCTACATTCTTCCTTCTACCTTCTACCTTCTTCCTTCTACCTTCTACCTTCTACATTCTTCCTTCTACCTTCTACCTTCTACCTTCTACCTTCTACATTCTACATTCTACATTCTACATTCTACATTCTACATTCTACATTCTACAGGCTTCATTCTACTGCTTAGACAAGTCTCGGTACCTATTCATCCCTTAGCAAGCCAGTTTATGTTAAATTTGAGTTGACTTTTGGCTTAAGTCCCATTAAATCGGGGTAACGTCTTTTACTGAGCAACTATCATGACTCATTTTGGCATAATTTGTCCTGCTGCTTCTGGTCATCTTAACCCTATGACTACCTTAGGTTACGAACTGAAACAGCGTGGTCATCGCGTCACCTTATTCGGCATTGAAGACGCTCAACCAAAAGTTCTAGCCGCAGGATTAGAATTTCAGTTGATTGGCAAGTCTGATTTTCCCAAAGGAGCCACAAAAGACTTATTTACTCAACTAGGTAATCTCAGTGGATTTAAGGCATTCCAGTATACAATCAATTGGATTTTAAATGTAGCAAAAATGTCTCTTCGGGATGCTCCAGATGTAATTAAAGCAGCAGATATAGAGCTGTTATTAGTAGATCAAGCTTCTCCAGCAGGAGGAACTATCGCTGAGTATCTAGACATTCCTTTTGTAAGCTGTTGCGCATTTAAACTGTGATAACAGCATTGCCTTTGTTTTTTATTTTTCGTACCCATTTTATAATTAACCCTCCTTCATTTAAAAGATGATTTAACAAACATTCTAATTCTTCAATTG
>NZ_JAAHIE010000977.1:0-2062 GCF_010671945.1 Moorena sp. SIO4E2 | reverse complement strand
GGGCGTTGGATTTCTTTGAGACAAAACTGGTAAACCCGATAGTAACGCTCCGACACATTCATGATCGGACCGTCAAAGTCTGTAAATACTCTAATCATTATCTAACAAAATGTAATATTTATTTACAATATTATCTCATATCGTGAGTATTTATTACTAAGATTACGAATCTGTAACATTTACCATCTCTGAGGACTTATGCATTGTCCTCCCTATCCCCATTGCCTTGGAATGATAGGGAGATAGGATGATTGGGGTATTGGGGGCATAGGAAATAGGCGAATAGAACGCGCATTTACTGGAAACGCGCGCCAATAAGGGTCTTTGAAACCTGACTAATTAGTCGGCTTCAATCAACTGAAATGACTAACAATTCCTTCTCTTGATGCAAAACCCGACTGGGGGAAACCACAACCGTTACTCCCCACCCTCCCCACACTTCCCACCCTCCCCACACTTCCCACACCTTTCTCCCGACTCCCGATTCCCGATTCCCGATTCCCGACTCCTCTGGGTTTTTTACCAAAAATCTTGGGTTTAAAGCCCAGTCCTTCTAGGACGGCTTTTTTTTACATCTATGTTTGACATTTTTATATTTGCCATGTTATTATAAAAACAGATCAAAAAAGTCGATGTTCGGTGATAATACTAGAGTTTAAGGCGAAAGGAAAGGAATCCCAATATTCAGCTATAGACGAAGCTATCCGGACAGTAAAATTTATCCGAAATAGTTGTATTCGTCTATGGTTAGATAATAAAGGGACGGGAAAAAGCGATCTTAGCAGGTATTCTAAAATTCTTGCTAAGAAGTTTCCATTTGCTAATGAGTTAAACTCTACTGCCCGTCAGGCTGCATCTGAAAGGGCGTGGTCGTCGATCGCTCGGTTCTACGATAATTGCAAGAAGCAAATCCCTGGGAAAAAGGGTTTTCCTAAATTTCAAAAACGTGTTCGTTCTGTCGAATACAAAAAGTCAGGATGGAAATTATCCCTTGACAAGAAGTCGATAACGTTCACAGATAAAAAAGGCATTGGGAAGCTTAAACTCAAGGGTACCTGGGATTTGTGGCGCTTTGACAAAAAGCAAATTAATCGAGTTCGAATAGTCCAACGGGCTGACGGGTACTATGTCCAATTCTGCGTTGCAGTCGATGTAGAAGAAGACATAGATTCGACTGGTAAAACGATTGGGCTAGATGTAGGACTTAAAGAGTTTTATACAGATTCCGATGGCCATTCTGAACCTAACCCCCGATTCTATAGAAA
Source organism: Moorena sp. SIO4E2 (assembly GCF_010671945.1). Taxonomy (NCBI): domain Bacteria; kingdom Bacillati; phylum Cyanobacteriota; class Cyanophyceae; order Coleofasciculales; family Coleofasciculaceae; genus Moorena; species Moorena sp. SIO4E2. The sequence goes on along the minus strand of NZ_JAAHIE010000977.1, from coordinate 797 downwards.
AGGCGAAAAGCGCTTAAAATTTTGTCAGCGTCGGGTTTCTCGAAAAAAGAAAGGCTCATCCAATCGAAAAAAAGCCGTCAATAGATTAGGCAGGCAACACCTCAAAATAAGTAGGCAACGTGAAGAACATGCGAAGAGACTCGCACGTTGCGTAGTCCGATCTAACGATCTGGTCGCCTATGAAGACTTGAGAGTGAAAAACCTAGTAAAAAATCATTGCCTAGCAAAGTCTATTAACGATGCAGGTTGGTACCAATTCAGGAAATGGTTAGAGCATTTTGGTACTAAATTTAGCAGGATAACTGTTGCAGTCAATCCTGCATACACTAGTCAAAATTGTTCTAATTGCGGCGAAGTAGTCAAAAAGTCGTTATCCACTCGAACTCATGTCTGTGAATGTGGATGCGAATTAGACAGAGACTATAATGCCGCTATCAACATCCGAAATCGAGCCATAAGTACGACGGGGCACGTCGGAACTTGGATCCTAGATCCGAACGCTTCAGGAGATCTAACCTCTACTCTTCTTGACTCCGGTCTGGTTGAGCAAGTCGGGTCGTTGAATGAAGAATCCCCGCGCCTTTAGGCCGGGGAGTGTCAATGTTCAATCACTAGTGCATTCAACCCGTCTAACCGTAAAGCAACTTGATAAGCCTTACCAACCTTCTTGAGTTTAAACGCTCCTAAGGATTGCAAAAATTTGGGGAATGTGCCCTTTAAATTTAAGTCTCTCATCAACTGAGTAATGGGTCGAGAGTATTGTTTTTTAAATTCAGTAGCTATATGAGCGATCGGAA
>NZ_JAAHIE010000976.1:0-2071 GCF_010671945.1 Moorena sp. SIO4E2 | reverse complement strand
TAAAGCTAGTTGGTATGCTTCTAGGGCTTTTTCTAAATTATAAGCTTTGTGTCCATTGATTGTGTCAATGTAGGCATTGCCCAGGTTATATTGAGTGCTTGCCCAATCTTGGGGAAAGTCTTGTTTGGTATAAACATCCAAAGCTAGTTGGTATGCTTCTATGGCCAGTTCTAAATTATCAGCTTTGTCTCCATTTATTCTGTCACTGTAGGCATTACCCAGGTTATTTTGAACAATTGCCCACTTTTCGGGAAAGTCTGGTTTAGTCCAAACGGATAAAGCTAGTTGGTATGCTTCTATGGCCAGTTCTAAATTATCAGCTTTATCTCCACGGATTCTGTCACTGTAGGCAATGCCCAGGATGATTTGAGTGCTTGCCCACTTTTCGGGAAAGTCTGGTTTGGTATAAACAGATAAAGCTAGTTGGAATGCTTCTATGGCCAGTTCTAAATTATCAGCTTTATCTCCATTGATTCTGTCACTGTAGGCAATGCCCAGGTTATATTGAGTGCTTGCCCAATCTTGGGGAAAGTCTGGTTTAGTCCAAACGGATAAAGCTAGTTGGAATGCTTCTATGACCAGTTCTAAATTATCAGCTTTGTCTCCATTGATTCTGTTTCTGTAGGCAATGCCCAGGTTATAGTGAAGGTTTGCCAAATTTTCCGGCTTACTCTGATTAGTAAACACTGTTAGTATCGTTTCGTAACCAGCAATAGCAATTTCCATGTTATTGGCTTTCTTCCCTAGTGTAAAATCGCTAATAAAGTTGCTAAATTCACCAATAAATGTAGCCATAATTTTTGCTGTTTTTGGTTCCAATTTTGAGAGTTTAGCACTTGCCCAGGTTTGCAATATATCTATAAATTTATGATCGAGTTTGTCTAGGTTTGCTTCCAGGAGTGGATAGACTACTTTCGGATCACTATTGCTTTCGCTAGTTGCTAGCAATACCTCTTTAAAAAATTCTAGATAGTCTTGGTATGAAGGATTAACTAAGGTAGGGGATTCTGAAATTTTCTCTAAAAGGTCACTCCTGATAAGAAGTAAAACATCAGCAGCATTTTGGTTGCCATCGGCTGCTAGTTTTTCGGCTTCTTGTGCCATTACCTGCAATAACTCTGCATCCACTAACTCGCGGTTGCTCTCAATAATTTGAGCGTCTTCACCGCTGGGACAAGTTAGCAGTTGCTGGATCAATTTGAGGTATGCTTGTCTTCTTTCTTCGTCCATTTTTATTTATTCAGCTATTAGCTATCAGTGCTCAGCGGTCAGCTATCAGCTGTCAGTTTGACCTGGTGGTGCGTTACGGGACGGACTCTTCCAAGACTGACTACCTATAAAATGATGCCGAGCCCGTCCCTAACGCACCCTACGCCTACTCTTTTCCCCCCTTTTTTTAAGGGGGGTTAGGGGGGATCAAAACTCCCATTAATAACTTCTATAAGTATAGCAATTAATAAAAAAATTCGGTCAAGCTCAGATAAACTCTAATACTTGACCGAATTATATTGTGTAAACCTCAAAACGTACAGCTAAGCTGCACTTAAACCATATAACTCCTGATTAATTGTACATTATTCCCGAGTTAGTCAGCTATCAGCGTGTCGCGTATCAGCCAAAGGCTTAGCCTGCGCGTAGCGCAATCGGTGCTTTTGAATAAAATAAGCTGACGGCTGACCGCTGACGGCTTGCTGATTTATACCCCTCCCCAAAAAAACGTTCATTCTTCATTCTTCATTCTTCATTCTTCATTCTTCATTCCTGGTCGCCAGGGCGACGCCCTGGCAATTTACTATCCTAATCTACGTAAAAATATCGAATCAAAGTCACCATAACCTCACCAGGATTTCCGGTAGGTTCGGGAGTGCTCCATTCGTCGGGATAAGCGTATTTAAGAGAATAGATGGTAAGAATTGTTTTCCGAACTTGTTCAGGATAACCAATCAAGATGTGCTTGGCTTTCTTAGCTTTGCGACCTTGGTTTTCAGGGTTTTGATTGTCATCAGGGTTTGAAGGAAAGTTTGTACTCATGAATCGTTATTGGTTTAAAACGCTTACATTATTAATATAT
>NZ_JAAHIE010000975.1:0-2073 GCF_010671945.1 Moorena sp. SIO4E2 | reverse complement strand
ATTAGTTGAAAATTTGATGCGTTTAAGTCGTCATAAGCTCGATAATTATTTACGAGGTATGAGAGCTATGAAGCTTATACAGTCTACTTTTTAGCTCTCATGTCGCCCCCCCAGCATATTACTATTGTCTTTAAATGTAGCACAAATATCTACATGGTAAGTATCTAATACAAACCCGTTTCTATACTTACCAGATTTAATTTCATTCGTTTTTATTGCTGAAAGCTGACCGCTAATAGCTGAATGCTTACTTATTAGTAGACTACAGTAGGGACGTCGCATACAACGTTCCTACAAGGTTATCATTTTTTTACTGTGGTTCATTGACCCTGGAGTTTAGACTAAAATCTGAACATTTATTCCATTTCTCAAATTGATCTTGGAAATTTATTTGAAAATCAAGAAATAGTCTAAACTCCAGTTAAGTAAGATTGCTCTACTAAAACAAATGTCACTTTCCGTGAAGAAACTTGGCAGCAGCCCGCATAAAGGCAGGTGCTTTTGTCTCACCATAAGGTGCTACGTAGGGCGTAGTCGATACGACAACCCCAACAAAATCTCGTTCTGGATCGACATAGATTAGTTGATTAAGATTGCCACTTTTGGCCATAGCTCCGTCCTCGAAAATCCAATCCCACTGGTAGCTGTTGGACTCGGCACGTTCGCCCCCAAAACTCTTGAAGCCTGATTCATCCTTCGCGCTGTCCTTAAAGGCTTCTGGGTCTCCTCCTGTCTGTATACGTGTCAGAACGGCGTCACTCACCACATCCTCCTGCGCCACCGCCTGCCAACTCGGCGTAAACAACACACCATAACGAGCCATGTCTTCCAGCGTCGTGGACATCAGACCCAGAGGCAAAGCAACACCTTCTGGTCTCATGTTGAACATAGCTGGCATCCGTGCGTTGAGTTTCCCCCATACGCGCTCTTCAAATACCGCAGCCCACGGCTTCTCCTCTATATGCTCAATCATCATCGTCAATACATCGGTGTTTGGAGAGGAGTAGCGAAAAACTGCTCCCGGCTCCTCTTCGTATAACGGCCAAAAGGCTCGCAACACGGAAACCGTGTCTTCTGTTTGGCAACCGCCAGAGTTAGGCGTCCCAAAGATGGCACTGAAGTAACTGACTATGACTGAGTTTGGGTCGAGGACCGATTCGCCGGTCTCCTCCGAATCAAGCGCTGTAGTATGGTTTAGCACGTTAAGGACACTCAAACTATCCCACGCAGTGCCAGCCAGTTCAGGGACATACTGGGTGATTGGTTGAGAGACGTCGATCTTGCCTTCCTCAGCCAACATTGCTGAGACCAGTCCAACAGTCGTCTTGGCCGACGACATCCAGACATGCATATCGGTTTTGGTCATTCCTGGGAAGGCTTCAAAAACGACCTTGCCTTGGTGAACCATCATTATGCCCTGGTGGCGAAAGGTCGGGTGTACTGAGTAATCTGAGAGTGTGAGCACTCCTTCACTGTCCGTCTTTACTTCTATTTTATCTAAATCTTCCTGAATATCCCGCTTCAAGCGCTTGAATTTCACAGCTGGCATAGACATTGCAGTCGGCATGAACTCGGGGAGGTTCATCAGGTAATAGAGTGCGTGGTCTCCTCCCATCTGAAGGTGGAAGTTATTAAACCTCTCACGGGCATGATCCACGAATTTCTTGGAAAACGGCTCTTTGGCTGCTTCTACAGGAAGCGTGGCACGGGCGCCTGGAACGGATAGATACTTGTATAAGTCACTACTCTTTGCATATGACGGCTGCTGTATCAGAGCACTCATAATCAGAATAGCGAGCAATATTCTTAATACATACCTCATTGTGACAATTTCCTTAAATCGATCATCAATTGTTATATACCATATTGAATTGTTATATACACAGGAATTACGCAAATTCATCTAAATACGCTATCAGTAGAGGTATAGTGTTATTTTATACTCATATATGTGGTGGTTATGCGTAAGTCCTGCACTATAACCCTCATGATCACCACGAATCATTGACATAACTATGGCACCATTGCTAACAAGCGATCGCTTTAAATCCTTAAGTACCCTAACCATCGCAG
>NZ_JAAHIE010000974.1:0-2076 GCF_010671945.1 Moorena sp. SIO4E2 | reverse complement strand
CTTGGACACTACCAGAAAGGGTACCAGATATTTTCGAGCGTCCCCCTTGTCGGCGACGGTAACCAACAGGAATTTCACAGATTCGCAAACTACATTCAATCGCACGGGCTTGCATTTCTACTGTCCAACCAAACCCTCTATCTTGCATTTGGATTTCATCCAAAGCTGAACGGCGAATTAGGCGCAATGGTCCTAAATCCTGATACCAGTGTCCCCAACCCCAACCGATCAGGAAGGTAGCCAGCCAGTTGCCAAAATTTTGCACTGGGGTCATCGCCTTACGTCCATCTACTGTGGCGCGGCGGTTACCTAAAATTAGGTCATACTTATGCTTAGCAGCTAGAAACTGGGGTAAATAACTTAAGTCATCACTGCCATCACCATCACAGAATAATATCCAATTAATATCTCGGTCTAGTTGCTGCAATCCTCGCCAACAGGCTCGACCGTAACCAGGAATAGGCTCACAGATTACCTCTGCACCGGCTTCTTTTGCTTTAATAATACTGTTGTCGGTGCTGCCATTATCGACTACCCGAATATTGTTCAAATTATAGGATTGAAGAGACTTAATTACTCCAGTGATAGTGGTTTCTTCATTGAGAACAGGGATAATTACTAAGATATTGTGGTTATTAGTCATGAGTTATCCAGCATTTCTATTTTAGTGGTGAACAGAATTGGTAAAGGAAAGGCAAGAGGCAAGAGGCAAGAGGCAAGAGTTAATCAAATATATCGGGATTTTTGCTAGCAATGTAGTTTTCAATTGGGGGAATTATCTGGTCTGTAAGATTATTTGCCAAAGTAAGCTGCATACACAAAGGCAAAAGCAGTAGAACTGGGGATGGGAGTGCCGTCGAATTCTTCTACTAATACAGTTTGGAGTTGGCTATCCCAACGTGCTCTAATTGGACGACCATTGAATTCTACAACTTTTTCGCCCACTTTTTTTAATTGGTCATGGACAAATTGATAGCTAGCCCCAGAAAATTGGTTTTTAGGGGTTTGTTGATCCGCTTCCCACACATAGCTAACAATAGCTTTGGGATGGAGGGTAAGTCGTTGTTGATTTCTGACTGGGAAAATAATTCGCTTATCGGTATAGTAACTACCATAGGGATAACTGAAGTAATCCCGGTTATGACCTGTATCAGTGGATAGAATTTTACTATTGGGATACTTGCTTAACCAAGCGCCAAGAGTAGTTTTGATAGCGGGAATTTTTTTAAGATTACGATTGACTTTAGCACCAATAATACCCATCCCCCAAGGTTGAGAGTAAAGGGTATCATCGGCACGGTCATACATTACTAGGCAACTTTGATAAAGTTTGCCTGTAACACCGTAGGTTGTATTGCTGCGATTAAAGGCAACTATAGTATCACAAAGGGGACAATAGGATACACTAACATTAAGGCCACCTACTGTATCATTCACCAATTCATGCCAGTTCATGACCCCAAAAGGATAGGCTTTGGCTTCTCCATTAATTACCACACCAATCACAGTTTCTGTTTTAGAAAATGGTGTGGTTTGAGACGTATCAAACTTGGGATTATCGATACTAGGAATACCGTCTTTTGGGGGACCACCATTGAGGAGTTCCGTTAAATTAATGCGAGTGGATTTGGCTAGATTAAGGTTTTGTTTTTGGAGGTCAGTGATTTCTTGGTCTTGGTTGTGGAGATAGGCAGTGAGATGGAAGTAACGGAGTTTGAAATTATCCCAGCTCCCGGCTTGTACGACTAGTGCCATCAAACACAGCCCGACTAAGGAAGTAGTGCTGAGGGCTATTTTAAGTAATTTATTCATAATCGTGCTTTCCCTGCCTAGATGTCACTGCAAACCTAATGAGTGCGAGCCTGTGGGTGGTGCGTTACGGGACGGACTATCCCAAGGCTGGCTAGGATAGGAAAAATCAGAATTAGTCCGCCCCTAACGCACCCTACTGGCGTGGCACAGCTAATTTGGTGCATTAGATTCTAGGTCTTCATCAAGTTCAAATACAGGATATAGGTGTTTAAGTTTGACTCGTGCATCTTCGGTAGTAAATCGCCAAACGACCTTGGCTGAACT
>NZ_JAAHIE010000973.1:0-2078 GCF_010671945.1 Moorena sp. SIO4E2 | reverse complement strand
GCATTCTATCAGCAGAGCAGGTCAGCTGATACCTACCCGGTGCGCTTACAGTCGTTGAATTAAATTCGCGCTTAGGTGAGCGCCGTTTAATCCAACCGCCGCTGACCTAAGTCTTCTCTATTCTGCTGCTTTGTAAAACTGATATAACGCGGTATAATCAGCACGTTAACGTTTACTTCCTGCTTCTTCCAAAAACTTGGGTTGCGTGAGGGGTCGGCCCTACTCACTTACACAGGCTATCACCAAGAAGCCCTCGGCTAAATGCTGTAAATTCACACTTGCGTTGTAATCTCTGTCCTTGACGGCACCGCAAGCGAAGCAGCTAAAAACTCGTTGTGTTAGTGGCATTTCTTGATTGTTTCCACAACTAGAACAGGTTTTAGAGGATGGAAAAAACCGATCGGCAAACACTAATTCACAGCCGTACCATTCGGATTTATATTCCAGTTGGCGACGAATCTCATAGAAGGCAGAATCAGCAATAGCACCTGCTAGTTTATGATTTTTCAACATACCGGACACATTCAAGTCTTCTAACCCTATGACAGCGTGGTTCTTGCTAAGCCAGGAGGTTAATTTATCGATGGCATCTTTCCGGATGTTAGTGACTCGTTGGTACGTTTTGGCTAGTTTCAATCTGGCCTTATCCCTATTCTTAGAGCCTTTTTCTTTTCTAGCCAATTGTCGCTGAAGTAATGCTATCTTCTTTTGAGCCTTTTTGTACGCTCTAGGATTAGGAAATACAGTTCCATCTGAGCAAGTCGCGAGAACTTTTACCCCAACATCAACACCTAAATAGTCTCGGGTTTTAACTGTAGGTTCGGGGTCAAACTCATAAGCTACAGACAAATACCAAGAGTCCGCCACTCGACTGATGGTTATTCGTTTAGTCTGTATTTCAGGTAAAGCTTCATGAGTCCTAACCCATCCAATAAAGGGAAGCTTTAACCTTCTCCCTTCAAAAACCATAACCTTACCGCAGTTATCAATGGTAAAGCGATCATTTCGTCCTTTTTTCTTAAATTTAGGATGTTGAGCCGTACCTTTAAAAAAGCGCTTGAATGCTTCACCTAAGTGCAGAAAAGCAAACTGATAAACTCTTGAACTTAGGGTAGACTGCCAGGGATAATCAGGCTTGATGTGATTGGTATAAAACTTTTTGAGCTTGTTAGTTGACAGTTTTAGTCCCTCTTTATAAGCGGAGTTCCACATCCGAAGTGCCCAATTCCAAATCCATCTTGAATAACCGGCGTGTTGAGCCATTAAGGTTTTCTGTTTGTTATTCAGTTTTAACTTGGTTTTGAAGGCTCTTTGCATAATTCGGGATCATTATTCAACAGAGTCTTGTATTTTCTTAGTCCATACAATCGACTTGAAAAACAGTGAAGAATTGCCAGGATATCTTCTACCATTTCTGCTTGTGGTGAAAGTTCTTTTTCATTGAGAACAATCAACTCACACTTATTTTGTTCACAAAGCCAGTTAAACAAATCAAAACCAAATCGAGCCAGCCTATCTTTATGAGCAACAACTACTCGACTGACTTCACCTTTAAGAATTTGACTGAGAAGTGCTAGTAGTTTTTTTCGCTTAAAGTTTAATCCTCCACCAACTTCTTTAATAGTTCTGGCTTCTGGGTATAAAGCTTGCAATTGGGCCACTTGCCTGTTTAAATCTGGCTTCTGAGCATGACTAGAAACTCGACAATAAAGCACTGTTTCTTTTTTGACACTGAAGGAGTGAGTATAGGATTCTACATCATATCTCCGTTGTCCTGATGGTGTTTTAATTGCTTGGATAATTCCGGCCTTTTCCCATCTAGCTAAAGTCCTGACGTTAACGCCTAGTAACTCAGAAGCTTCTTTAGGTTTAAGATACTTGGTCACCTGACTAACTTTGACAACATACTTATAGTAGCGTGTTGTGCCGTAAAATGTCAACTAAGTTTTGTCTCTAAGTATTTTAGTTGAGTGATGGCTTTTTGGGATTAAAGCAACCGATCCATCAGCCAAGCAGGAACCATATTTGACTGGATGTGGATGACGTATAACGGATTGAGCTGTTATTTGTAGATTTAA
>NZ_JAAHIE010000972.1:0-2087 GCF_010671945.1 Moorena sp. SIO4E2 | reverse complement strand
ATTCTAATACTGTTTCTTAATACTGTTATTTAACGATTGTTAAAAACTTGTATTCGAGCTAGCAGTTTTTAATCGAATTGATTGTGGTATCTTAATGATTCCACCAAGACTATCTTATAGCTATAATATTATAGCTATAAGATTCTAGCTAATCAATTCGATTTTCTTATCTAAAATAGCGTTTGTATTGGAGATGTAAACCTTTAAGGTCTTTTTTTCTTGGACAATAAAACTGAGGTTCTCTTTACCCTCTTGCCTTTTGGCTCTTGGATCCATGGCTTTTTCGGCAAGAAGTGTGTTTACAACTCATCTACAAACTCTATAACAATACCATCAATATCAACGATTAGCAATCAGCACAATGGCCCAACTGTTGTATATCAAGCCAGAGATTCAACCAACCCTAGGCATCAGCATTTTCACGGTGCCTAAGCCTTTTCTAGGTATGATTGGTATCATCCAGCACAACGCCATTACCAGCTGGACTTTGCTCAAACCTAAGCCAGAAATCATTTTATTTGGTGATGAAATTGGTACAGCCTCCATTGCTGAAGAGTTAGGAGTTAATCATGTTCCTGATATCGAGTGCAATAGCTATGGTACTCCTCTACTGGATAGTGTGTTTGCCCAAGTCCAGGAGCAAGCAACTTACGATATCATCACTTACATCAATGCTGATATTATTTTACTGAAGGATTTTACCCAAGCCATTGAACAGGTTTGCCAACACCTAGACACATTTTTAATCACTGGACGACGCTGGAATCTTGACCTGTCCAATCCCATAGAATTTCAGTCTCCCACCTGGCAAGACACCCTGTGTCAACAAGTCGATCAGACCGGTTGTTTAGGGCCTCATGATGCTAAGGATTACTTTATCTTTCCTAAAGATTTATTCCGCACTATCCCTAAGTTTGCGGTGGGACGGGGATATTGGGATACCTGGATGGTAACTACTGCTGGGATGAGGGGTTATCCCATAGTCGATGCCAGCGAAGTGGTGATGGCAGTGCATCAAAATCATACCTACGCTCATCTGATGGGGGGCAAAAATGAGGCCCATATGGGGAAGGAAGCGCAACGGAATAAAACTATTGGGAATGTGCAAGGACAAGGCACGATTGCGGAGAGCACCTGGCAGCTAAAACCCTGGCATCATCAGGATTCACCACGAGTTAGTGTGATTATTATTGGCCAAAGTACTAGCGCTAGAGTTAAGCGAGCAGTGGACAGTGTGCAGGCTCAAAACTATTCCGACTATGAAATTATTGTGGTGGATGGGGCTGGTAATCAGGGAGCAGGGAGTAGGGAGCAGGGAGTAGGGAGTAGGGAACAGGGAATAGGGAGCAGGGAGCAGGGAGCCCCCCTAGCCCCCCTTAATAAGGGGGGGACCGTTAATCAGGGGGGAACAGGTACTTCGGAGCAGGGATCCCCCCTAACCCCCCTTAATAAGGGGGGAATTGTTATTAAAGAGGGTTATCTAGCGGGATGGGATGGAGGATGCGATCGCAAATGGGGGGCGTTGTGCGATCGCGGTCTTGAGATGGCTCAAGGAGAATTTGTAACTTTTCTCGATAGTGACAGTGTTTTACTACCAGATGCCCTAGAGAAACAAGTAGCAGCATTTGACCGGGAATCCTCTACCCTGGATTTACTATTGAGTGGCTGGCAACTGGTTGAGGGAGACAAAATCACCCAGGTGACGCCATGGCAAGACTTACCGGATTTAGAAGACTTACACATCTGGAAGTTAGAGAAACTGTGGCAACCGTTGCGTCAAAGTAATAGTATGTTTCGTCGCAGTCGTTTAGACCTAGTAGGAGGCTTCAATACTGAATTAAATCAAGACGCTGCGATGGTAGAAGTAATATTGAATCTAGTATTTTTGAGAGGAAGCCGAGCCCTGTGGTTGCCAGAAGCAACCTGTCGCTATTTTGGGCAAAGTAATACTATTGAGGAACAGTTTATTCCAGTTGCTGAAGATATGAAAGAGGTGATTGATAGTATCTTTAAGCAACCAACTGTCAAGGGATGGATGCAAAAATTAAAAGCTAGAGCCTATCCTAAGGGAGTAGGGAGTAGGGAGA
>NZ_JAAHIE010000971.1:0-2089 GCF_010671945.1 Moorena sp. SIO4E2 | reverse complement strand
CGTTGGTAGCAGTAGGGATAGAAGCAGAGTTGCCAGCAAGCGATCGCACATCAGTCAGAAGGGCATCGAAAGAAGCAACCTCAGAAGGGAAAAGGTCCGAGAGGACGCTATGAGCGGCATAGCTAATCGCTAGAGACTTATTTTCGAGGGTGTTCTCAATATCAGGACGTTGCAGAGTATCCCCAAGAGTGGTGCTAATCGGTGTTCCTTCATAAGCCGACCAGGCATCGTACATAGCAGTACCCAAGATGCCATAAGCCCGGGAGGCTCCTGTCGGACCCAATTGCGGGTTATTTTCTACTGCCCTCAAGGCTTGATCCACCCACAGATTAGCGCTGTTGTCTAGTGTCAGGTCTATGGCTTGTGCTGGTAAGCCAAGGGATAGCCCTGCGGTTGTTACTCCAATGGTTAGGAGTGAGGAGAGATGCTGTCGTTTTGTCAGCCCTTGATGGTGAGCCGAAAATAAATTTTTCATATTTACACCCGTGACTGGTTGTTCTTGAAAAGACCTTTTGCAAAAGTCAATTTCTACCAGGTAACTACAGTAGTTATCACCCTGTTGTTGGCTTTTTATGCAAGAGGTCTAAAAATTGGACGGTAGATTGGACGGTTTTTACGAGGCAACTACAGTAGTTATCACCCTGTTGTTGGCTTTTTATGCAAGAGGTCTAAAAATTGGACGGTAGATTGGACGGTAGATTGGACGGTAGCAAAAGGTCCTTCCCGATCGGATTGGTTACCTGGGAAAAAGCAATGATGAGATCAGGTCGTCTCACCAATTTAGGATAAAATTTAGGATAAATAGTCTCCCGAGAACACTACAGGGTAAGCATTCAGCATTCAGCATTCAGCATTCAGCATTCAGCATTCAGGTATCAGCATTCAGGTATCAGCATTCAGGTATCAGCATTCAGCTATCAGCATTCAGCTATCAGCCATTGGCAAACGGCTGACGGCTGACGGCTGACGGCTGACGGCACCTCAAGTAGCACCATCTGTAGCGCATATGCTTACACTACAGGTAAAAACACTGATGTCTTGCCGTTGAATCAAGTTCCAAAATAGATTCAAATAAGACCCATATTATAGTAGCATGGTAAACGCATCTTGTCAATTAATTCGTAATTATTCTCAATAATTAAAAAAAAATCGAAAAAAATTATCAATAAATTCTGCATTCTTGTGGTTGTTGACAAGGCATTTTACACATATAGTGTTTTGTGAATTCAATAAACACTATATATAAGTCATAAAATTAGATGCGTTTACCCTGAACAGACTAGGAACTCTGAGCATAAATTCCTTAGATCTGGTTGATTAATCAGAGTCTTTGGGAGTTCTCGGTACTTGACACATAGGTCAAAATTTTTGGCTAGATTTAAATCCTTCACAGTTATCATCCGTATTTTCACAAACAACGTCAATCCTCATCAGTAAACTTCTTGGTAACTTTAAGAAATCTTCATAAAAGATATCCATATTTTCACAAGTTTCACAGAAACTGGGAATCGTCATGATTAGAGTTACCGCTACCAGGGTAAACCGGGACAAAATTCTGACCATAATTAGCTCAATATCCCAGAGGCCAAAACCATCGCTAGATCAGGTTTACTGCCTTAAGTTGGTAGCACTTATTAATCACGTTTCTGTTATTGATTCGATTTGGCCAACCTCATGGTCATGATCTTCACAAATTAGTCTCGTATTTTCACAGGAAAAATCCCTGGTCATAATCAGAGTTACTGATAACGACCAGTAGTTTTCACAAATCCTCAGGTTTTGTTCACCTAATTGTCACAATCTTCACAGAGTTCGTATTTTGAGTAATATAGCAGTCGCCAGGGCAGTTAGGACATGACAAAAGTCTCACACCCTTTGTAAGCGCAAGAGTTTTACTTCTGACTTCTGACTTCTGCTATAACTCCCCAAAATTGCGGGGATTTCAGCTAGGGAAAAGGTATTTGGCGAAATTTGAACTGTTATAAAACCTTTTCCCTGTTCTGTTTCAGCTTTATTGACCTGAATCAGTAGTAAGCTAGATTCATTATTGAACCGTTGACTTGAGATGTTTATGCGCTAACCACTACTA
>NZ_JAAHIE010000970.1:0-2091 GCF_010671945.1 Moorena sp. SIO4E2 | reverse complement strand
TCTAGGCGTCCCTTTTAGGGTAGGATCAAGGATGAAAGATGAAGGATAAGGAATAAAGTTTTGAAAAATTTTTCTTAATTTCTATTGACAAATTAGCAACTTTACTGTTTTTACACAGAAATGCAAATGACCGTTTAACCCTCAAAAATAAGGTAAAAAGCTCCCATGCTGCGACAACTTTAGTCAGCGGATTTATATAACCCTTAAAATAGGTATTGATGAGATGCTTGGTAATTGTAAGACCTGTTGGCAATAGCTTAAGAAATAAAAAGGTGAAACCAACTAGTAAACTCTTTTTTTATTAAACTTTAAACCTTGGCCTTTTGGCCTTTTGGCCACGCTACGCGAACGGCCACGCTACGCGAACAACTTTAAACCTTGGCCTTTTGGCCTTTTGGCCACGCTACGCGAACGGCCACGCTACGCGAACAATTTTAAACCTTGGCCTTTTGGCCTTTTGGCCACGCTACGCGAACGGCCACGCTACGCGAACAACCTTTAACCTTCAACCACCGCCTCGATAGTACAGTTCAAGAAAACGAAAAAACTTTTCACAGAGTTCTGGATCTCTTGCACCAAGGTTTATTTCTTTGGTAATTTCTGCTACCGCCTGTTTCCAGTAGGGGCGAATGCCTGGGGGGTCACTACGGTTACGATATAGCCGCTTGCTGATGATAGCATCTGCCGCATTCACCAGCTGAAAGACCTGAACAATGTAAGGAATTTTTTCACCACGCAACCCATCCGGATAACCAGTGCCATTCAGCCTCTCTTGGTGGGTACGCACTAAGAATGCAAACTCCTTCAAGAGCGGATGCTGGTTACAAATCAGTTCTGAAACTTCAGGATACTCCTTAACTTTTGTCCACTCCTTTTCTGTCAGCGGTCCTGTTTTGAACAGGATCTGATCGGGAATGCTAATTTTCCCTAAACCGTGGCAATAGCACAAAAAAACCAGCTGACGCATTGCTTCTGGCTCTAAGTTTAACCAGCGCCCAAAATGCATACACATAGTTCGCAGACGATAGCACCTTAAGCCAATCGGGACGTTGCGAGCCAACTGGATTTGTTCAAGGAAATTTAGGATATCGGCGTCCCCAGAACGAAGCATCAAACTTTGAAGTTGCTTTTGGTTTTAACAATTAAATTATCCCTATCTATTAGCTTACACTTGTGAATTTTTTATGAAGCTAATCCAGTTTATTAAGTCATTATATCATAATTTTAGTCCTCTAGAAGTAGTAAGAGACGTTGGTAAAATCGACTCCTAGCAAGAAATAAAACTGCAAAAATCACTACTTGTTTAGAACTAGCGAACTCCCGATTTTGGGGAATTTTTTATGAGAGGATATCTCCCAAGTTTTTTGATACTGAATTTTGCCCCCCTAGCCCCCCAAGCGAGCAATCCCTCGCTTGGGGGGAACAAGAATCCATTTGCTGGTAAAAGTCCCCCAAGCGAGCAATCCCTCGCTTGGGGGACCAATGGGGGCTTTGATGTAGCAAATGAGACTTCTCAGACAACCTCTGAAGCTGATTCACTTTATTGAGTTGCGATCGCATAGTGAACTAACTCAACTAGTTTCTGACGCAATGTCTCCAGTCCAAAACGTTTACTAGCAGAAATAAACACTCCTTGAGGAAATTCTTCTTTCGCTAACCCTAGGGTATCACTGTCTACTTGGTCAATTTTATTAAATGCCACTAAAATCGGTCCTGGTGTAATGGGCATATCCCTTAGAATTCCCATTACAGAACGAATGTGACTAGCCCACGCTGAATGGGATAAATCCACTACGTGCAGCAAAGCATCTGCTTCTGTTACTTCTTCGAGGGTAGCCCGAAATGAATCTACTAAGGGTGGGGGCAACTCGTGAATAAACCCTACCGTATCGATCAATAGCATAGCGCTAGATTTACCCGTTACTGAGTCAACAATAGGTAAGCGTCGGGTGGTGGGGTCAAGAGTAGCAAATAACTGGTCAGCGGTATAAACCTCAGCATTGGTTAGGGTATTCAACAGGGTAGATTTGCCGGCATTTGTATAACCAACGACCGCCACTGTCGGAACGTCCTGTTGCTGACGCCGCTGCC
>NZ_JAAHIE010000097.1:0-19051 GCF_010671945.1 Moorena sp. SIO4E2 | reverse complement strand
TTATAGCTAACGAATCTCACTAATTGGTGTATGAATGGTATTTCCATTAAATCATATTCCCTTCGGCTAAAGAGCAAACTAGAACACACTTTAGTTATTATTAACTTAAGTAAAGTTAAGTTAAGAGACTTTGCATTTTCTTATCAACCTTGGCAAAAGTTTGTTATCGTTCATTATCGGCATACATAACTTTAAGAAAGGACAACAGACATGAAGACTTCTCAAACTCCCAACCATTTGGGTCAATCAGTGGCTCTAGGTCTGGTTTTAGTCGTAGCGAGTGTTGGTATTTTCATCTTGATGATGGTCCAAAGTGGTGCTTTGCAATCTTAATAATCGTTATGGATCAGGCTTGCCATCCCTGGTTCAACTTTTCGTGAAACTGAAGAAGCCCACCTATAGCGCTATAGGTGGGTCATAAAAAAGACATCTAAAAGACATCTACATATATAGATCTAAAAGAAGATTGTTAAGTTATCAAAATTTAAGCTTGACATCCTCCGACAACACTAACCCTTCCGGTCTACACCGGAAGGGTTATTATCATAAGTTGACCAGAAGCAAACCCGTAGCTTAACATAAGTTAACCAAAATTTATCCCAACTAACCCTTCCCGATTAGCGGGTGTTCATGGTAAAACTCATCAGTAAGTGAACCTCCCAAAGTACACTAACCTGATGACGATGAAAAAATTGACCTTGCTAAAGCAAACTTTGTTCCTCCTTCTTAGCTTATTTTTTTCCGTAGTGGCAACCCCCCTGCCAGAAATTGCTGAAGCAATGCCAACTCTGGTATCTAGCCGACAGCAGTATAATCCACAGCTCAATGACCTTCTTCATCAAGCACGAGAGTTGGTAGATGCGGGTGACTATCAGGGAGCTGTTGCTGTTTACGAAGAAGCAGCTAAGCTGGAACAAGGAAACCCTAAGATTTTTTCGGGCATTGGCTACTTACAAGCAAGTCTGGGCAAATTCCAAGAAGCTGCCGCCGCTTACAAAAAAGCGATCGCACTCCAGCCAGAAAATCCTAATTTCCATTACGCACTGGGTTACAGTCTCGCCAATGCTGGGGACAATGCTGGTGCTGCTACGGCCTATCGTCGTGCCACTAGACTTAACCGGGATAATATTAACGCCTATTTTGGTTTGGCCATTACCCTGCTACGTCAAAAGGACTATCAACGGGCCATAGAAACCTATGAAAAAATCCTGGAAATTGAGCCAGACAATCTAACAGTATACCAGTTAATCGGTGCAGCTTGGTTAGAGCAGGAAAATTCCGAAGAAGCCATAAAAGTGTTCCAAAAGGCAGCGGAAATTGCTCCGAACGAAACCCGTATCCAACTAAGTTTGGGCACAGCTTGGTTGATTCATGGGGATGAGATGGCTGGACTGGCGGCTTTTGAAAAAGCAGTGAAATTAGCCCCTCGTAATCCTGAAATTCACCTCCAAATCGGTCAAATTCTGGAATCAAGAGGGAATTTATCCAAGGCCCTCAAAGCATTTCGGCGAGCAGCTTCTGCCAAACCTGATTTAGTAGAAGCACAGGAGTACATCGGGAAAATTCTTCTAGCCCAAGAACAATACGTACCAGCAGTAGTGACCTATAGACGTTTAATTGAACTGGCTCCGAAAAATGCCCAAGCTCACTATAACCTAGGAGTAGCCTTAAAAAAACGTTCTCGCGTCACCGAAGCCCTCACTGCTATAGAAAAAGCCCTAGAACTTTACCAGAGTCAACGGGATAACGAAGGGATTGAGCAGACCGAGTCTCTGCTCAAGGAACTGCAAAATTTCCTTTAAGGATCAGTCAGTGAGGGAATCATATTAAGTCCTGATAATTACCCTTAATCAAAATCTAGCTCATCTGTCCATCTCCCTATCTCCCCATCAATCTCTTTGATTTTAGGTATTCAACCGGACTTGAGATTAGGGGATAGAATTGCTATGGCTCAAGGCAACTTGAGACTATAGGGCATTGCGCGATCGCAATAACGGTACAGAAACTATCAATCCGCACCACTGTCTTGATGCAATAGCGAGTGGGGGAAACCCCCTTTGGCCGACTGCATCGCTTCCGTAAATTTTTGTTAAAGATAACCTAAAAATTCCGTAAACTCCCTGGCTTTCCCAGGAAAATAATAATATATAGGTCAAGTTACTTGACTGCTATCGGTACTCCAGACAACTAGCTAGTTGTGGAGAGGCGGACAGATGAATAATCAGCAAAGTAAGTCCTCAACCAGAGGGCTAGGGATATTGCCCTTAACTGAAAAAGCCCTAACCCTAATCGGATGGGTGGTTATTGCTTTTTCTGGGAACTATGCTTTAGCCCAGATTACCCCGGATCAAACCTTGGGTAATGAATCTTCAGTGGTAACACCAAATCTAACGATTAGGGGAGAGCCAGGGGATTTGATTGAAGGGGGAGCAGCGCGAGGTAGTAACCTGTTCCACAGCTTTCAAGATTTTAATGTTGGTCAGCTACAGCGGGTTTACTTTGCCAATCCAGCCGGAATCGAGAACATACTCTCTCGGGTGACCGGGAGTAATATCTCCAATATTCTAGGAACTCTTGGTGTCGATGGTGCAGCCAATCTGTTTTTACTCAATCCCAATGGCATCGTCTTTGGCCAGAATGCCAGGTTGGATGTGGCAGGTTCCTTTTTCGCCAGTACAGCCAATAGTTTAGTGTTCAACAACGGTACAGAATTCAGTGCCACTAATCCAGAAGCCCCTCCTTTATTGAGTATTAATATTACTCCGGGATTACAGTATGGCTTGAATCACCCCAAACCCAGCCAAATCACGAACGCTGGTTATTTAGTAGTGGGGCAAGATCTAACCCTAGCTGCTGGCAATCTTGACTTACAAGGTCAACTAATTGCTGGGGGAAATTTGACACTCCATGCAGAAGATACAGTTCAAATAAGGGATAGTATCGGGCAACCATTTATAGCCGCTGCTGGCGGTAAGTTATTGATTCAGGGCAATCAAGGGGTGGATATATTTGCCTTGAACCATCCAGACAGTGGTCTTTTTTCCGGTGGAGATCTGGTTTTGCGGACGCAAAATACTGTTGCTGGTGATGCCCACTATTGGAGTGGTGGCAGTTTCCGGATTGAACAGCTCGATGGCAGCCTCGGAGATTTATTTAGTCCCGATGACCCGATAATTCGCTCAGTTGGGGATGTTAGTTTCAACAGCTATCTAGGAACCTCCCTACATATCGTGGCAGGGGGAGCGGTAGAGATCGGCTCTGTGATTATTACAGGTAATGAAACAGGTACAGAAGGAATAGACTTTATTTCCGAAGCCATTACCTTATCTAATGGCACAGTAGTGGATATTAATGGTCAGACTGAACCGACTCTTGATGTTCGTGCTGGAGTAGATCCGAATCAAGTTGGTATCCCTGGACTGACAGGCAACCAATTCTTTGGTGACTTGTTCAATTTGAATCTCTTTGGCAGACCCACTATTACCAATACTGCCACCAGTGCAGATATTAAAATCGGCACGATCGCTTTTGCTAATGTCAATATATTAGACTTGTTGTTCCAAAACATATCTGCCAATGATCTGTTGGCAGGAAAGGTTTTGCTCACCAATCAGTACAAGCCTAATCCTTCACTAGCAGGAGATATTGAAGTTTCAGCTACTCTAGGTTCGTTAGTGCCAACTCTGGCAAATCTAGCCATTCAGAACGGTGAAGTATTAAAGGGAGGGTCAGTTACTATCGATTCTCGCGGTAGCATTACTCTCAACGGTATAGTTAATACCATTGCTATTCCAAATAATGATCCGTCTAATCCTATTCCAAATGACGATCCGTCTAAGCTTTTCTCTGGCAATGGGGGTGATGTCACGTTTTTGGCCAATGATAACATCACCCTCAATCCAGGTTCTTTCATTGCTTCTGCTGGAATAGAGGGAGGTAAGATCACCCTCAACAGCGGTAGCAACTTTTTGCTTGATGACTCTGGTGTTGTTACTGTTACAACTGGGGCAGGTGTAGGAGGAAATTTAATTGTCAATGCCCCTGAGTCAGTGACATTAATTAATAGAGAAGGGTCAGGCTTCAGCAATTTGGGGGAATTGGTCACCAACTTCACCAATTCCAACTTGCTAGAACGGCTCCTAGGTTTCAATGGGTCTGGCTTGGCAACGGTTACAACTGGACCAGGGAATTCTGGGGACTTAACCATTAATACCAGAACCTTGAGTATCCAAAACCAAGCCCAAAACCAAGCATCACAGAATCAAGAATTACGGAATAGTTATGCTGGAGCTACTACTATCGCTTTAAGTGGTAGTAGTGGCAAGAGTGGAGATTTAACTGTTAACGCTGAGTCGGTGGAAATTGTCGGCAACGAAACGGGTCCATTTATCCCTACTCCTAACGAACGAGTAGCCAAGGCTATCAGAGATATTCCCACGGGGTTGACCACTGCTACTGTAGGTAGGGGTCAGGGAGGTGACTTAACCATTAATACCCAACGTTTAACGATTCAGGATGGAGCTGGAGTAACCACAGGAACTGTTGCCAGAAGCCTAGACAACCCAGGGGATGGAGGGAATTTAACCATAAATGCCACTGAGTCAGTGACATTGTCTGGTAAGGCGGCTTTGGCTACCGGTACCTTGAACTCATCTCAGGCAGGTGAGTTGAAGGTCAACACACCCACATTGACTCTCGGGGATGGAGCGGTAATTGCTGCTGATACCACTGGTTCAGGGGATGCTGGCGACTTAACGATTAACACCGAGAAACTTTTAGTACGTGATGGCTCAAGAATTGGCGCAGCAACAGGAAATAGTGGTACGGGAGCCAAGATAACAGTCATCGCTTCGGACTTAGTTAAGTTAGTGGGCACTACTGCCGATGATCAGAAAGTTCCTAGTGGTATATTCGCTAACTCTCAATTCATTAACGATGAAAGAAATGAACTTGGGGATGCTGGCAACATTGAGATTAATACAAAAACGTTGATTGTCCGGGATGGAGCAGTTGTATCGAGTTCTACCGAAGCCGCTGGGGCTGGTGGAACGATAACTATTGATGTTAATACTCTCGAAATTACGACTGGTGGACAACTTCGCACCACAGCCTTTGGGGATGGTCGGGCTGGTAACATTACCCTGAATATCGATAAGACGGTGGTGATCGCAAATCCCAATAGCGGACTGTTAGCAGAGACTGAAGGGGCTGGGGCTGGTGGAACGATCACGATTAATACTCAAGACTTAACACTCCAAGATGAAGCACAGATTTCTGCATCTACCTCTGGTACAGGAACCTCTGGAAGCATTGTTGTTGAGAATGCTGACTCTGTCCAGCTTGCCGACAACAGCTCAATTTCAACGGAGGTAAAGGCTGGTGCAGAGGTAAACGCTAGCCCAGGGGAGGAAGTGGGTACGATTGATATTGAAACGCGATCGCTAAAATTAACCAATGGCTCTGACATAACTGCCAGTACTGCTGGTAACGGAGATGCGGGTAACATTGAGCTCAACGCCATAGATACCGTTTCATTAGCAAACGGTAGCACTATTTCCACTGCTGTAGAACCTACGGGGATGGGCAAGGGTGGACAGATCAAAATCCACACCGAGTTCTTGTATTTAAATAAAACTAATCAAGCTCAAACCAATCCCTCTCAAATAACTGCTAGCACCTCTGGGAAAGGGTCTGAAATCACATCGAGCACCTCTGGGATAGGGGATGCCGGTAGTATATTTATACTAGATGCTAAACAGGTTAACATTGATCACAACAGTTCCATATCCACAGCAGTAAATACTGGTGCAGTTGGGAAGGGTGGGGATGTGGAAATTGAAACCAAGTCTCTATCCCTCAACAATGAGTCGGAAATCCTAGCCAGTACTGCGGGTGTTGGGAATGGTGGCAATGTGGAAATTGGAACTGAGTCTCTATCCCTAGATAACAACTCGAAAATTGAAGCGAGTACTGCTGGTGAGGGAAATGCCGGTAGTATAGTTGTTAAAAATGCCGATTCGGTGACCCTCAATCAAAACAGTTCGATCTCTACAGAGGTGAAGGAGGGTGCAGTTGCCCAAAAAGACAACAATATTGCTATTGACAGCAATATTGATATTAAAACGCGTACGCTTACTTTAAACAATGACTCTAACATCACTGCCAGCACCTCTGGGATAGGGAATGCCGGTAGTATCACCATACAAGAAGCTCAACAGGTTGACCTTAATCGGAATAGTTCCATATCCACAGCAGTAAATACTAAAGCAGTAGGCAATGGTGGCAATGTCGATATTGAAACCAAGTCTCTATCCCTAGATCACACCTCGAAAATTGAAGCAAGTACTGCCGGTGTTGGCAATGCTGGTAGTATCACCATCCCAGATGCCGAGGAGGTTAACCTTAATCGGAATAGTTCCATATCCACAGCAGTAAACTCTGGAGCAGATGCTGAAAAAGCCGGTAATATTGATCTAAAAACGCGATCGCTAACATTAACCAATGGCGCTGAGATAACAGCTAGCACCACTGGGATAGGGGATGCCGGTAGTATCACTATACAAGAGGCTCAGCAGGTTGACCTTGATCTCAATAGTTCGATATCGACAGCAGTAAATACTGGTGCAGAGGGTAATGGTGGTAATGTCGATATTGAAACCAAGTCTCTATCCCTAGATCACATCTCGACCATTGAAGCGAATACTGCCGGTGTTGGCAATGGTGGCAATGTCGATATTGAAAGCAAGCATCTATCCCTGGACAATGAATCGAAAATCCTAGCTAGTACAGATAGTCAAGGGGATGCTGGTAGTATCACCATACAAGATGCTCAACAGGTTGACCTTGATCTCAACAGTTCCATTTCCACAGCAGTAAATACTGGAGCAGTTGGCAATGGTGGCAATGTCGATATTGAAACCAAGTCTCTATCCCTAGATCACACCTCGAAAATTGAAGCAAGTACTGCGGGTAACGGAAATGCCGGTAGTATCACAATCCCAGACGCTGAGGAGGTTTCCCTTAATCGGAATAGTTCGATTTCGACAGCAGTAAACACTGGTGCAGTTGGCAATGGTGGGGATGTAGATATTAAAACGCGTACGCTAAAATTAACCAATGACTCTGAAATAACTGCCAGTACTGCTGGTGATGGAGATGCCGGTAACATCACCCTTCAGGCTGATCAAGTGACCATCCAGGGAGACTCACAGGTGTCAGCCACTACTTCCAGCGTTACCAATACTGACCGGGGTAAGGGTGGCAACATTAACATAATTGAGGCCAATCGGTTTGAGGCTACCGACGGTGGGAACGTCAGAACCACCACCGAAGGTAATAAGCAGGCTGGTAATATTACTCTGGAAGTACGTGATGATATAACTCTAGCTGGAGCTGGAAGTGGGTTGTTTGCCAACACTACTCGTGGTTCTAGCGGTGATGGTGGCAATATTTTCGTTGACCCCAGAACTTTGACCATTCGGGATAAAGCCAAGATAGCTGTAGATAGCCAAGGCCAGGGAAAAGGGGGCAGTATTACACTTGAGGCAGGCACACTCACCCTTAATAATAAAGCAGAGCTATCCGCAGAAACGGCTAGCACCCAAGGAGGTAATATTACCTTAACCATTGACGAGTTGTTGTTCTTGCGACGCAACAGTAAAATCTCTACTACCGCAGGCACTGCTCAAGCTGGTGGAAACGGCGGCAATATTGAGATTAATGCTCCCTTTATCCTAGGCATTCGTCAAGAAAATAGCGACATTACCGCTAATGCTTTTGAAGGCAATGGCGGCAATATCACAATCACCACCCAAGGTATCATTGGGCTAGAGTTCCGAGAAAAGCTCACCCCCCTCAGTGACATTACCGCTAGCTCTGAGTTTGGTCTAGATGGTACCGTCAACATCAATGCACCTGGAATTGACCCCAGCCGAGGGTTGTCGGAATTGCCAACCGATATAATTGATGCCTCTCAACTGATTGAAAAAAACCTCTGTGCTGCGGGTGAGGGGAGTGAATTTACTGCCACAGGTCGTGGTGGCTTACCGGTTTCTCCCAACGAAACCCTGAACCCCAATGCTACATGGGACGATTGGCGTATCACTGAGCAACCTCAAACTAGGATCAGAAGACGTCGGTCAAGGTCAAGGCAGCATCAACTACAGATTAATCAACCACAGACCAATAAACCTAAACCTAAACAAATTGTAGAAGCCCAAGGCTGGGTTATCGGTGCCAACGGGGAGGTAATTCTCACCGCTCATCCAGTCATAGTGACTCCGAAGGGTACCTGGTTACATAAAGTAGACTGTCCAATGCTTCACCAAACCTTTAAGCAGCTGCGGTGAGTTTTCCGGGGAAACCAGAGGATAGATCCCCCTCCCGTCCCCCTTAACAAGGGGGAAGCCAGAGGATAGATCCTCCTCCCGTCCCCCTTAACAAGATAGATCCTCCTCCCGTCCCCCTTAACAAGATAGATCCCCCTCCCGTCCCCCTTAACAAGGGGGAAGCCAGAGGATAGATCCTCCTCCCGTCCCCCTTAACAAGATAGATCCCCCTCCCGTCCCCCTTAACAAGGGGGAAGCTATGCGATCGCTTTTCCCTGTTCCCAGATCCGCTGTTCCCAGATCCGCTGTTCCCAACGCGAAAGATAACTCAGATAAATGAAGCGCCTGATTCAGTTTATTTTAATGACCTTGTTGGGGCTAATCTTAAGCCATGGTGTACACGCACTACCCTTCTCGGCTGGCCATCAGCCATCAGTCATTAGCACTCAGTCATTAGCAATCAGCCATCAGCAATCAGCCATCAGCAATCAGCCATCAGCACTCAGTAACAGTGAGCAGAACGCAACAGTAAGCAGGAGACAACAGGAAGCAGGAAGCACGAAGCACTACCTGCTGCTGGAAAAAGGCAAACAATATTACGATGCTGGCAAGTATTCTGATGCTGCACGAGTATTGCAGCAGGCGGCACAAGCTTATCAAGCCACAGGAGATATCCTCAACCAAGCCCAAGCCCTGCGTTTGCTGTCCTTAGTGACTCAGCAACTTGGGGAATGGGATCAAGCCCAAGCAGCCATTGACTCCAGTTTGTCGTTGCTAGAAACCGTATCCAGGGGAGGTGAGGGAGTATTGGCTAAAGTGTTGAACACTCAAGGGCGTTTGCAATTGGTACAGGGAAATGCTGACGCTGCCCTGAACACCTGGCAAAATGCTGAAGCACTGTATGCTCAAGCCAATGATCGGGTTGGTGTGCTTGGTAGCCAGATTAATCAAGCCCAAGCGATGCAATCTTTGGGACTTTACCGTCGAGCCAAGAAGCTATTG
Source organism: Moorena sp. SIO4E2 (assembly GCF_010671945.1). NCBI lineage: Bacteria > Bacillati > Cyanobacteriota > Cyanophyceae > Coleofasciculales > Coleofasciculaceae > Moorena > Moorena sp. SIO4E2. The sequence continues at coordinate 9,722 of NZ_JAAHIE010000097.1, read as the reverse complement.
ACTCAGGTAAGACAAACCCTGCTGGCACAACCGGATTCTCCTCTAAAAGCTATTGGCTTACACAATCTTGGTAATGTGTTTCGCCAAGCAGGGGATTTAGAGCAATCTAAACAGACCTTAACCGAAAGTTGGAAAGTCGCACAACGAATACAATCTCCAGAATCCCAGAGTCAAGCGTTACTGAGTTTAGGTAATACTGAGCGAGCCTTAGCCACAAGAGCAAAAGACACGAATAACCACAAGGCATCCAAGCAGCATATCCAAGAGGCGATAACTCACTATCAACAAGCAGCAGCAACCACCACCTCACCCATTACCAAAATTCAAGCACAATTGAATCAGCTAAGTTTACTCATCGAGACAGACCAGGAGAAATCTGTTCAAGCGTTGTTGCCACAAATCCAGACATTGCTAACTAAATTACCATCCAGTAGAGCATCAGTTTACGCCCACGTAAATTTCGCTCAAAGTCTGATCTTGATCAGAAATCGAAAATTGCGTACGCAATTTACCAAACCAATTACCACGCAAATTCCCAATTTCCCAGACATTGCTCAACAACTCAACACTGCCATTGAGCAAGCTAAAACCCTAGAAGACAAACGAGCAGAATCCTATGCCCTGGGCACCCTTGGTAACTGGTTTGAACAAACCAAGGATTGGTCAAATGCCATAACCTTTACCAAGTCAGCGCTTCTGATTGCCCAAGGGATTAATGCACCGGATATTGCTTATCAGTGGCAGTGGCAAATGGGACGTCTACTTAAGGCTAAAGCCGAACAAGCCACTACCACCAGAAATAGTAATACCGAAGCAGTAACGGAAGTAATCCAGGATGCGATCGCTTATTATACCCAAGCCTCTAATACCTTAACGAATTTACGCAGTGATTTAGTTGCTCTCAATCCGGACATCCAGTTTTCCTTCCGAGAACAAGTAGAGCCTGTTTATCGAGAGTTAGTTGATTTACTCTTGCGTTCTCCTGAACCGAGTAACGATAATCTCAAAAAGGCCCGTAAGGTTATTGAAGCACTCCAGCTTGCTGAAATCGACAACTTTTTTCGAGACGCCTGCGCCAAGCCAGAAAAAGTCAACATTGATAATGTAGACCCTAGAGCAGCGGTGATTTACCCGATTATCTTAAAAGACGGCTTAGCGGTAATCCTCAAATTGCCTAAGCAAAATGACTTGGTGTACTCTTTCCATCAAAACATATCAGACGATCAAGTAGACGAAGCGGTCAAAAAGTTCCAAGAAATCATAACCAAACCTACCGGTGCTAATCACACTATCAAAAAAGAATTACCCCAAATTTATGACTTGCTAATCAGACCCTTTGAAGAAGAACTAGAGACTAACCGTGACAGAGACCAAAGCCCAATAAAAACCCTAGTATTTATCCTAGATGGGTCATTACGAAATATTCCTGTAGCAGCCCTTTATGATCGAGAAAAGGACAAGTATTTAATAGAACGGTATGCTGTAGCTGTGACCCCTGGCTTACAGCTAGTGGACCCCAAACCATTGCCAAGGCAACAGCTCACAGCCCTAATTGCTGGAGCTACTAACGCTCCCAGCTTTAAAAAAGAAGGTTTAGGACCAATCGATAACGTCGCATTCGAGTTAACAAAAATTGGGGAACAGGTCAACCGTAGTCAGAAACTGCAAAATCAGGAATTTATCAAAGAAAACCTGCAAAATCAACTAACCGCAGCGTCTTTCAATGTTGTTCATATTGCCACTCACGGCCAGTTCAGTTCCAACCCAGAGCAAACATTTATTTTAGACTGGGATGAACGCATCAAAGTCAAGGATTTAGATAACTTACTACGGATGAGTGACCCCAGTGGCACCACCCCCATTGAACTATTGTTACTGAGTGCTTGTCAGACTGCTACTGGGGACAAACGAGCGGCTTTAGGACTAGCTGGGATAGCGATTAGAGCAGGAGCACGCAGTACCCTAGCCACCTTGTGGCAAGTTAATGATGCCTCTACAGCGGAATTTATGAATCAGTTCTACCAACAGTTAAATAATCCACAGTTGACTAAAGCGGAAGCCCTGCGAAATGCTCAAATAGAGTTTCTAAAGATGGAAGAAGAAGATCCTAACAAAGACTACACTCTTCCTTATCATTGGGCACCATTTATTTTAGTTGGGAATTGGCTGTAGAATGTAGAATGTAGAATGTAGAATGTAGAATGTAGAAGGCAGAAGGGAGAATGTAGAAGGGAGAAGGGAGAATGTAGAAGGGAGAAGGGAGAAGGGAGAAGGCAGAAGACAGAAGGGAGAAGGCAGAAGACAGAAGACAGAAGACAGAAGACAGAAGACAGAAGACAGAAGACAGAATTCTCAATTCTCAATTCTCAATTCTCAATTCTCAATTCTCAATTCTCAATTCTCAATTCTCAATTCTTAATTCTCAATTCTTAATTCTTAATTATAAAATTCCGACACTCTCCTCTTTTTCCCTATTTTTTAACCAGCACCGGTGTAATTTCCTCAAGGTTACCCAAAAGGGGTTGTTCAGATATGGTTTTCCCCAAACGAGGGGTCAATACCTCAGTCCAAGCTTCTTTAAGAGTCCTATCGTGGGGCTGTTGCCGCCTTAATTCAGCTAACTCAGTTAACTGATCAAACCATATGTCATGCTTATCATAAGCTGCGATTCTCTCTTGAAGAGTTTTCGCCTCATTTAAATCCTGTTCTAGGTCTGGAGAGTGGGCAACTCGTTTAACTCGTCCTTTGAAATAGACGGTTGTTGGTTTATTGGATAATTCCCAAGCAGGGCAATTGATCTCTATATTCCAACGATAGGTTTGACCAACTTCCAAGGAATTTACTTTCTCAGGAAGCCGAATACCCACAATGCCAGGCTTATCTAGTAGCTTGAAAGATGTTCGGTAAATATCTTTTTTACCATATTTATCCTGCAAGGAAAATTCTAAGGACGCTTCATCCTCTGAGTTATAATCTCCATCTTCTGAGGTATAAGGTAGATATATCCAAAAGGTTGGATAATCATGAGTAACCTTTAAATATGAATAATCTAAATTTGGCTGATAAAAACCTACTAAAGAAGTCAGTGTTGGAAGCTCTGCCTTGTATAGGCAAGGACCACGGGTTCCTGTACCCTGGGCAGCATCAGGAGTACCCTTGTCTGGGGGTTTGGGCTTGGTATACTCAATTGGTCCTTGTTGTGCTTGGCCAACATTGATGGATTGATCAGCTTCTACTCGGGAGACCAAGAAACAACTAATCCAGCCAACAACCATTAAATTAAAGGGAAATAGGTATTGAAGCCGAAATAATTTAGTTAACATCATCACTCAACCTTCAGATCAACATCGACAGATGTTTACCTGATATATCCAATTTTTGGATTCAGATTAACACCCCTGTATATCACCACTATTTCCAGATCAAAATCCGGTCAAGTGTTGTGATTAGTTATTAGTAATTAGTCATACCAAATCCGGGTTAAAAATCCCATTTATTCAGTATGCCTAGGGCGTGTTTTCAAAGTTTTCCGCAAGATTTAGATCCCCCCCAGCCCCCCGCGCGGAAGGGGGGAGCCATACTCAAAGTCCCCCTTTTTTAAGGGGGATTTAGGGGGATCTCCGAGGCAAGAAGACACGCCCTAGGCGCAACTTGTTAGTATCGCCCCAAGTTAGTATCGCCCCAAGCACTATAAGTCGCGGCTAAAGGGGGGTTATCAAAGGGGATTTTGGCTCATTGGTCATTGGTCATTTGTAACTATCAAGAGATTTAATGTAGCTCACCAAAGACTAATCACTAATGACGTAAGCATATGCTTACCTAATGACTAATGACGAGTCAATTACTTTGGTCACTTTGTAAACCAAAGTAAAGAACCACACTAGTAGCCACCAATGCTATAGTAGCGGGAATTAATGGCACCCAACCACCGGTTACTATCAGTAAAACCCAGCAACTTCCATATAAAACAACCAAAGCAGTTCCAGTACCCAATAGGACGGGACGCAGCACGTTAAAGTTTCCAGCAACCATACCCCCCACCACAGCCCAGCACCAAATCCACAGGGCTTCACCAGGCTCAGACCACCACCAAATTAATGGTCGATTATCCAGCACTGCACTGAGGATATGACTGATCATGTGAGCCTGAATTTCTATGCCAGTCATGGTCTTAAGAGAAAACTGACCACCACTGTAGGGTGTGCGCCACATATCATCGTTAAAACTCGGGGCAATGGTACCGATCACGACAATGCGATTCCTGACTAAGTCGGCATTGAAGTCATCCCTGAGAACCTCTCCAAGGGAAACGGTCTCAGCAATTTGATCGGAAGCTCGATAATTCAGTAATATTTGGTGACCACCGGACTTTAGATTGTGATATCCACCAGAATCCTTTTCTAGGGTCTTAAAAACTGTAGTGCCAAGCTTTAAGTAATTTTCTGTCACCTCCAACTGGATTGCTTGATCGGCCAGATAACCTGTTGCCAATTGGAAATTAAATGAGTAGTAGCTCTGACAAGGAGATGGTGACCCTACAGCCAACAGATGGCGACGGATAATGTCATCGGGGTCGAGTAAAACATTATTAAAGCCTTGGCGAACCTCTGGCACTTCTGGAGGTGGGGGAACTCCGGGGTCACCATAATGGCAGATGGCAAACAAGTGATCACTAGTTTGCATCCGAGTCGCTAAATCCTGGTATTCCCTTGCCACAGGATTCTCCCGATAAATATCCAAACCAATGGCACTCGGTTGATACTGTTCCAGCTTTGCCAGCAGTTTGGCCAAGGAACGATCGGATAAGGAGGCGGCTCTTCTTTCTTCCTTAGGTTGGGACTGCACATCCTTTTCAGTGATTGTGACTAATAACAGTCGTGGATCTGGTCCTTCATTGGGTCGCAGCCGCATCAACTGGTCAAACCCTTGCAGTTCCCAGGGCTGGAATAGGCCAAGCGATCGCACTACCATTACCAAGCTAGTGACCACTATGCTAGATAGCAGCACTCTCTGGAAACTAGGCCACTTGGGTTTCCGTTTTTCTTGCTCTTGGCACAAATCTGCCCAAGCTGGTGGTTCTTGTGCTAGATTCTGGTAAATTACTGGTAACCAACTGGCGCAGGGAAACTGACGCTCCAACCCCTGCAATCGCTCCCGTGCTTCCCGCGCTGCCAGATATAAAGACTTACCATTAGCAAATCCCTTCAAAAAATACTTCAAAAAGTTTTGAGCGACCTGATCTGGCACCAACTCCCGCATTATAATCATTTGGGGAATTTGTAAATCATGGAGTTTCCGTGCCAATCCCAACCCATCACAAGAATTAAAAATTGCCAGTTTTAAGCCCTGGGCCACGGCTTTTTTGAGGGCATACCACAGTTCATCAATGGTTAAGCTATCGGTGGGATTAATATAAATTCGACCTGTTTCCCCCTCTGTCTCACTATGTCCTGCGAAAAAGATAATATCCCAAGCTTGCTCCCATAACTGGTCATTGATTTCGTGATGTTTGGGCTCTACTAAAAAGACGGTTTCTGCATTAGGTAAATTCTCCAGCAGTTGTCGATCTGCCTTAATATCAATACCAGCACTATGACCTAAAATTGCTAAAATTCTCACTTTAGATTTCGAGGTAGGTGTAGGGAGTTGATGGGGTCGCTTAAACTGTGTTCCACTCAGAGCAACTTCAGCCTTGGGGTAACGGTCAAAAAAATCCCACAGATGCCAAGGCAGCTTTTGTAACTGGGTATTTTCCGTGCGAATCAGCACCCGAATGGTTTCCTCTGGGTTTAACTCTTCCCGTAATCGCTTATCAATGGGACGAAACTGTTCAGAATCCAGCCATCGTTTCAGTATATTACCTAACTCATGGGCTGAATCCCGACATTCCTTGAGCTGTTGGTTAATGGAACCACCATAGATAATTTTTCCGGGCTGGATTCTCGCGGGTGAACCTAGGCTCCGATATTTTTCGCGCCAATGGTATTGTAAGTAAGTAGTGAGTTGTGAAGCTGCAGGTAAGTAACCGGTCATTTCCAGTGTTGCGCGTGACCCTTCTTCAGCAATTTCTAAGCGTAACTGAAACCCCTGCTGCTGGGAATCACCATCTAGACTCAGGACAACTAACTTTCCCATTTTTGGTAATTAGTTATTAGGTATTAAGTATTAGGTATTAAGTATTAGGTATTAAGTATTAAGTATTAGCTATTAGCTATTAGCTATTAGCTATTAAGTATTAGGTATTAGGAATGGATAACAATCGTAATAATTCAGCTAATGCGCTACGCGCACGCTGCGCGAACAGCTGATGCGCTACAGATGGTGCTACTTGAGGTGCTATCAGCTATCAGCTAAAGGCCAACGGCTGACCGCTGACCGCTGAATACTTACTAACAATCTTACCCATTCCCCCTTACTTGAGAATAAATTTTATGCAATAGGGATGGATTTATAGACGATGCTTTCCCTGAGTCAGTTTCTCACTAAAAAACCAGCCCTACTTACTCGGGCTTTCCTATAATCATACCAAATCCCCTTTATTACCCCTACTTCCTATAAGCCAAAATCTACCTCACCGAATTGACAACTGCTATAGTAATATTATATCTAATTAATAATCGGATTAATACAAGGCTGGGTTTACGAAGCATACCGGTAGCGCAATCGCCGCTAACTTTAGATTAAAAAATTTTCCGTAATACTGACATCATTCAAAACTAACTTAATGCTAAAACGTTCTCCCGGTTCGCCACTGACTTGCAACTTAATATTTTCCGTCTCTCTGGCTTGGGTTTGAATCACCGCAATGCCCTCGTGATCCAGCACCATAATCTGTAGATTCTTGGGAAGACGGTCTCCACCACCACCAGGATACAGTTCAATGAATATATTCATTTTGGGTGAATCCGTTGGATGTAGCTCCACAAATAAAGCTACCTTCTCGGCACCCCAGGCGATTTCCGAACCGAGTAGCTTACCTCGTTTTACTCCCACGGTAGTATGCAATCCTTTACTAGGTTGGTCAAAGGGGAAACTTCTGAAATCCAGCATTGGCTCCGGTGCTGGCTGTAATATAGTTTCCACAGTCTTCCAATCTGCCTCAAAACTATTGTCTAACCACTGCCTTAATCGCACTACTGCTGTCTGGCTTTGTGGTTGCTGTTGTTGGCTAGAGTCTGTTTCCATAGTGTTGGACGGTGAAGCATCGGGACAGAAGACCTTGGGTTTGAGAGCATGACTATGGCTCCACTGCTTTGCCCCTGCCTGGGATTGGCCACATTGCCGATACTCTTTAATGTGTCGCGGTAACTCTTTCAGGGTTCGCAATTGGTTCACGGGGAATTGTTCTGTTACCACTTTATCAGCAAATCCTACCAGAGTTGCCTCCTCCAATGCTTGATCAAGCTCCACCGCCACATAACCAATTCGTTCCTGCCAGACTGCTGCTGGAACTTTGACACACTTAGCCTCAGGTAAAATAAGTCTACACTCCAACTTACCATGATTTTTCACAGTCAGATCCGCAACATCCATCAAGGTTTGCATCACTGGGTTCCAACTGTCGCTTTCCTCTAAGTTTGTCTCAAATCCCATCTTTCAACTCCAATTCCCCTCCCGTTATAGTCGTTCGCGCAGCGTCTGACACTGCCAGTAAGACAAGCGCGGGAACGAAATTACCGCAAGAACAGGGTCGCCAAAATGGGTTACTGGCTATAGGTAAAAGGGTTAAAACTTTTGGCATAAGGCGACCCTGTTCAAGGTTTTGTCTCCGGGAGACGGGGCGTATAAAGTGCTCCCGCAGCTGACCCACACAGCCCCTTGGGAATTGGAGACTAGAATTGTTGCGAGTCGCGCGATTAAGTCCCAAAAAATCGGGATAAAACGGGATTTAAAGCGATAAATCAGACATTGACATTTATTTAGCGCTAGAGTACAATAGAAACATAGGACACAGTTAATTAACGATGCCAAGAAAAGTAGGCGCGGCAAAAAGGATATCGACTCAAATCGTCCCTGTGGTGGGGATGACCAAGTCCGTTGAACTTGAATTGCTGCAGGTAATGAAAAAACTAGGCGTCGTTAGGGCTGAGTCTTACAACAAACTGGGAAGCATTAACCATTGGGGACTGGACTGGAAAAAGGCCATCCCGGAAGTAAAGAGTTTCAGGACTCCCGATACCCTGGGGCTGCCTGCTAAGTTAATGGATTGGACTATCAATGATGTAGCAAAAGCCATTACAGCTCAGCAAGCAGCCTGTATTGATGCGGTGATTAAGAAAATCTACAAGAGGTTTCAAGGAATTGAAAACCAAAAGCTCAGAAAAGAACTTTGCCAACAGGTTAAAACTTTAGCAATTCTTGATAATCCACTTCTTCACAGACTGATTAGAAAGGAGTTTCAGCGGGGGCATTCCTGGGTCAAGAACCAGATAGTCTATCAAAAAGTAGGCTATAAGTGCAGAAGGCTCTCTCGCAACACTTATCAGTTAGAGTTAGCTGGATTAATAAGAGGAAAAAGAAACAAGATAATCGTCAAATCTAATCGCAAAATAAGTGGGCAAATTAGATTAATCTACAGTCAAACTTTCCAAAGATTTGAGATTCATTTTTTAGTAGACCATGGAACCGTAGAAATTCCATCTGAACGTCGGAGCATCGGATTAGACAAGGGATACACGGAGGCTTTCTATGACTCAGATGGTCAGGCACACGGCAAAAATCTAGGTAGAGTAACAACCAAGAAGTCCGACAGAATCTGCTCTTTAAACCGCAACAGAGGAAGACTTTGGGCGATTCACAGGAAGTTAAAAAAAATCGACCCAGCTAAATCGGCTCGAATACTCGAAAATAACCTGACCAGAAAAACTGAAAATCGCCGATACAGAAAAAATCAATCACAGATAAAGGGGATTATAGGAGCCGCCTCCAAGTCCCTTTTTAAGGGAGAATCGTTAAAAGTATTTGCAGAAGATTTAACACAGCCGATTAAAAACAAACGTCAGTCTAAAGCGATATCCCGCAAACTTAATAATTGGATGAAAGGAGTAATGCGGGACTCTTTGCAAAAATGGGCTAATTGGACTGGATCGGTTGTTAAAGAAGTGCAGCCTAGTTACACGTCGCCAATTGACTCCGTGACCGGAACCCTATTGGGGAAAAGAAGCGGGGACAGTTTTACCAGATTTAATGGGGTCGTGTTGCAGGCTGACCACAATGCTGCCAAAAATGTCCTTGATAGAGGTACGGATCACGAAATCGCCCGGTATATGAGTAAAACCGAGGTACAGGCAGTATTATTGCGTCGTACCGCGCGTTTCTTGAAAGGTATGGGACTTAGTCTGCTTGATGCAATCGAGCTTGGCTGGCTTGATTGTAAGCATAACAAAACTAAGGCTTTTAAGAAACTCCTGGTCGAGATGCCAGGAACGCCTAGACAGATGAGTGGGAGGCTTGACTCCAATTGCTGACTACCACTCCTCCCTCAGGCAACAATAAATTGCACCTTGACCGTTTTATACCGGATTATCACGATTAATGATGGTTTAAGAGTATCTCGTTGATAGTTTCTGTTATCATAGATATATTATTACGCTCGGGTGTGGCTCTTTTGGAAAGACGTTTGGTCAGGTTTAGAGAGGTATCGGAAGAGTAGGAGGAGCAGTAATAGAGCAACGAGCTTGAATTAGTCGTTTCATCAAAGGAAGGCCATCTTTGTACAAAGA
>NZ_JAAHIE010000969.1:0-2093 GCF_010671945.1 Moorena sp. SIO4E2 | reverse complement strand
GAGATCTACACGCTTGCCCGACACGACGCTCGTCCGATCTGGTTGAAGCAATACCTGCTTCTGCCCAATTGCGTTTGGATGCCAATGGGGGATTGACTAAACAACAAGCTGAGCAGTGGCTGATGGTATGTGACACTATTGGAGCCGTTGAGTTTATCGAACAGCCGCTACCTCCAGAGCAGTTCGATGTGATGTTGGAGATGAGCCACAACTATTCGACTGCGATCGCATTGGATGAATCTGTGGCAACCCTTGACCAACTTGAACAGTGTTACCAGCGGGGATGGCGAGGAATTTTTGTGATTAAAGCTGCGATCGCAGGTTCTCGGAAACGACTACGGCAGTTTTGCCAAACCTATCCGATTGATACCGTGTTTTCATCCGCCTTGGAAACTACAATTGGTCAACAAGCGGTTCTCCAGTTAGCAGCAGAACTCTCTGACTTCAAGCGCGCTGTAGGTTTTGGTGTCAACCATTGGTTTAATCAAGGTTGAAAGCGATGGACGTTCGCGTAGCGTGACCTTTTGGCCAAGGTTAGATGGTTAAAGGTTGGAATGTTTAAGGTTATTGGGTGTTAAGGTGATTTGGTTAGATGGTTGAAGCGTTAAAGAGTAAATGTGGGGAAGATTCATACGTACAACAGCCCCTAAGCTATGTCCAACACCGTTCTGGTGAACAATGGCTGATTGGCTATGATAGCCAGCAAGTTCAGCAAATTATTGAGCAATACTATCAGCAATTCTCCCAACTTTACCAGGAAAAAGCACCGAAAATCCTTTTAGTAGAGCAAAATCCTCTTAAATTTATCGCCGCTTTCCTAGCTGCTGTTGCTAGTAATTGTCATATATTCTTAGGCAATCCCCACTGGGTAAAACCAGAATGGCAACAAGTCCTTAACCAAATCCATCCCGATATAATTATCGGAGAATTAGCCAGGATTATTGAGCCATCAATACTCAATAATCAATACTCAAGGCTCAATAATCAATATTCAATCATCAATATTAACCCCTCAGCACTCATTATGATTCCCACAGGGGGGTCATCTGGCAAAATCCGCTTTGCCATTCACACTTGGGAAACCTTGATGGCATCAGTAGCAGGGTTTCATCAGTATTTTGGGAACAAGCCAGTGAATTCCTTTTGTGTGTTGCCTCTGTATCATGTCAGTGGTTTGATGCAGTTTATGCGATCGCTAACCACCGGTGGACGTATGGTGATTTTGCCCTTTAAAGCCCTCAAAGCTGGCAAAGGACGAGATATTGATCCCAAAGAATTTTTTATCTCTCTGGTACCGACTCAACTAGCCAAGCTGATCAACCAAGATGCGGTTGACTGGTTATCCCGCTTTCGGACAGTGTTGTTAGGGGGTGCTCCGGCTTGGGAATCCCTATTAACACAAGCAAGACAAGATCGTATTCCTTTAGCTCTCACCTATGGCATGACCGAAACCGCTTCTGGTGTAGTGACCCTTAAACCTGAAGATTTCCTCAGTGGTAACAGTGCTAACAGTGCTAACAATAGTTGTGGTCAGGTGTTACCCCATGCCAAGGTGACAATTCGCAATGGTACTGGGGAAATCGTGGAGGCGCTCTCTACCGGTGTGATTACTATTGAGGCAAAGTCCTTATTCCATGGCTACTATAGCGCTAGTAAAAATATCGCCCTAGAGTCTGAGCTAAGTAAATTTCCCAACAGAGTCCAAACGCTACAATCCGACGATTTAGGATATTTCGATCAACAGGGTTACTTATATACTGTTGGGCGTCGCAGTAACAAAATTATTACCGGTGGTGAAAATGTGTTTCCCGCTGAGGTAGAACAGGTAATTCGTGGCACAGGGCTCGTCAGTGATGTTTGTGTGATTGGCTTACCCGATGACTATTGGGGTCAAGTAGTAACCGCTGTTTTTGTACCTAGTTCCGATCAGGTTTCTGTTGCGATGGTGCAACAGAACGTAGAGGGGAATTTGAGTAAATTCAAGTGTCCTAAGGATTGGGTGGCGGTAGAATCTTTACCGCGCAATGGTCAAGGGAAATTGAATTATGAACAGGTGAAAGTTATTGCGCGAGACTGTTTAAGTTAATCTAAAT
>NZ_JAAHIE010000968.1:0-2095 GCF_010671945.1 Moorena sp. SIO4E2 | reverse complement strand
TTCTTGCTTCTACGGGGTCTTGAGAAGCTCTGTATCTTTTTTTCAGTTCACCATTACTCAGATGGTCAGCTAAATAAGCTTTTTTGGGCATTTGACATTAGAATTTTGTATTAAGTCTATTATAACCGGATTTGGTATCAGTGGGTCAATAGGGTAAAAAATTTTCTGATCAACTAGCCCGACTTGCTAGGCTTTTCCTGAAGCGTCTCTGTAAGACAAGTAAAGAACAAGACAGGGATTTACAGGAATCTGTTAAATTTGTTAATATGAAGGGTGTAACCCCTCATTTTTTCCCTGTCTTGATGCAATAGCGAGTGGGGGAAACCACGGCAATAGCGAGTGGGGGGAACCCCCAAGACCGCTTAGGTGCGTTTGACCCGTAATTAAATTCGCCACGGGTCGCACCTCTGCCTCCCCAAGACCGCGCTGCATCGCTGAGGTCAGGGGAAAAGGAAGGTTCTGTCAGTAGTACCTTTTAACTTAAACTTTACTCGTTAAAGTTTTTACCTTATTTGTGGAAACGTTAAGTTTTCACAAGTCCCGTGAGACCGAAGGTGAGTGCTTGCCATTCCTTTTGTATAGCAAGACACTTAAGGTGCGCGCCTCCTAGGCCGGGTTCCCCGGCCTTGGGTCGCACCTCAAAGTGTTCTTCACCAAGTGTTTTTCACCAAAATTTAACATTTTGGGGGATATTTACTATACAAGACTGAGGATAGCCTTCCCAAGATTTTCACAATGTGTGATAAAACTTCGTGATTGACCTCAAAAACATCTCAACCAGAATACTAATTTTCTATGCATGTTGATAGAGATGAGTTTCTGTTAATAGGTCTAGGGTAATAGGTAATAGGTAATAGGTAATAGGTAATAGGTAATAGGTAATTGCGATCTACAAGTGGTGTTTAACAGCAGCAATAGTATGATACTCAATTGTAAATTGGCAATTACCAATTATCATGTACCGATGATATATACCCGAATAACTATCTCTCTCCGACCTTAGACATAGGCGTTGAAATTAGGTTTAAGGTTAAGTGGGGTAACGCTTCCAGAATCATTTTTCCCCCTATGTCTATTCATAATAAAATATCCACCCTTGGCGACTTTGAGCTTGGCAGGAAATGACTAAAGAACAGTATTCTAAAAATTGGTTCAATGGACAATCGTTCATTATTAATACTTTTTGCCTGTTACCTTCTCTAGTAATTATCCTAGGGGGAATCAGCCTGTTAATCGAAAACAACAATTTTAGATTGACAGATTCATCAACAATTATTGTAAATCCAATAGAATCACTGATTAGTTGGTTCAAAGACACGTCAGAACCAAAAAACTCATTATCAAGTGTTACTTCTACTAGTTCTGAACAACTAGTATATAAAGCTTCACTGCTCAATAAACTAATCCTACCTATTATAACTGACTATGAAGAAAGTGGACTAGGGATAGGGATAGGTATAGACAATATTAAGCCTGGCTTTGAAGCCATTGGTTTTACATTTAACCAGGTAGAAAATATTCACAATAAAATTAATTTTATCGGCCTAAATACGGGGGACACAGTATTAATTAATATCCTGGGAAATGTTAACAATATAACTCAAGCCTCGATCGCCACTAAAATTCCCTATAAATACTCTCATGAAAGCCAATCTGCTTTACTCTTAGGATTATTCATTAGGGTAGTATCACCGGAATGGGAAAATGGTATGGCTTGGATTAACTATGGGTTGAAAGAACTTAGTGAAAACCAGAAAAATTTATTAATCACGGAACAAAAAAACTATCAGATTCACTTAAGGGTTGACCGGGAGGTAGATTTGGTGATTCTCACCATAAAATCTCGCTCTAAATCCTAAGGTAATTGTAACCGTTAATGGTGGTGTCGTATTACCGATGTGTTGAATTGCGTAATAAACGTTAACCACAATGGCTGATGTCTGTAGATATCTATTTTTTTGTAAGCATTCAGCCGTCAGCCGTCAGCCGTCAGCCGTCAGCCGTCAGCTAAAGTAACTCAGCATTATTCCAATGCTTACCTGTTGTCTTGATCCCAAGCGCGAGTGGTTTGAATTTACCGTAAGATAGGGTCGCC
>NZ_JAAHIE010000967.1:0-2099 GCF_010671945.1 Moorena sp. SIO4E2 | reverse complement strand
AGATTAAAGCAATGCTTACCTGTTTTATTCAAAAGATGTAACTCAGATTAAAGCAATGCTTACCTGTTTTATTCAAAAGCTGATAGCACCTCAAGAAGCGTGCGCGTAGCGCTAATCGCTGATAGCTGATAGCTGATAGCTGATAGCTGATAGCTGATAGCTGATAGCTGATAGCTGATAGCTGATAGCTGATAGCTGATAGCTGATAGCTGATAGCTGATAGCTGATAGCTTACCTTGACCTAGGCAATTTTGATTAAAGCTAATCAATCTGAGTTTTGGTTGAGAGCAACATTAGGATTGCGGTAATGGGTCCACAACCAACCCAAAACAAAGGGTAACCATAAACACCATCGCTCCTGAGGAGTTAGATACCAGCTGTAGTTACCTAAAGCCATGCGATGCTGAAGTACAAAGTAAATAAAAGCAGAGATACTGACTAAACGTACTCCCAGATTCCGATAAGGAACAGCAAAAGGAATTATCCAAGTGAAGTACCAAGCATGGATAATTGGAGATAGGATTAGCAGGGAAAAAAAGTACCATTCGGTGAATTGTTGAAAATTGCGCGATCGCAAAATTAGCCAACTTACCGTTAAGCCTAGGGGAAAAGCATAAATCCAATTAACCCAGCGAGAGGGTTCCCAATATTGGCTAACAATATAAGGAATCAATTCCGCACTGCGACCATGGGACACAAACACTGATCCAGTAGGAATCAAAGGACATTCTCCACTAGAGCAAAATTGGAGAGCAGTGATGCCAAAAGGTAAGAAACCGCACAATAGCACTACTATTGCTAGTTTTACCCCTACTTTTCGGAAAGCTTGCCAGGTCAGAAACCCTAAAATTGGCAAAGACATCCACTTCACTGCCATACTAATTCCTACTAGCAAAGCCGAAGCAATCCAGTGCCACCAGGTCAGGGATTGATCAGATGAAGACATCAAGCGGTCAGTAAATGGGGAGTATTCTGCTACTTTACCACTGTCCAACTTTTCCTCTATTTCTGTTATTTTTGTCTGCCTTAAACTCTCTGTTTTTCTGTCAACGACTAACCAAGCTGCAACTAGGGGTAAAATAAACCAACTGTCGTAATGAGCACCACCAGCAAAGGAGTAAATTATCAAAGGATTCCAGGCATAGAAGATTGCTTGTTGATAACCAAATCGACGACTGAGTAACCAACAGATTAATAAGTCAGCTAAGATAAATGCAATTTTGAACAACCAAACCTTAAGGTCAATCAGCGCTAAAATCCGAAAACCTAATTGGGCTACTGGTGGATAGATAGCAGAAACAGTAGGATGATTGATTAGTGACCACCATTCCGTATGGTAGGGAATCAGTTCAGCAGCATTAGGTGGCAAATGGTATGGACTAAACCCTAAGGTTTGAATATACCCTTCCCATAAATAGCGCCATACATCATCTCCAGGATACATTGGTAGCAGTAGCAGCCTGCTTAGGATAGTAGTACTCCAAAAATTTAGTCCTGAGTGCTGATTTTTGAGTTTTCGGAAGTACTTGATACTAAGAGATTTGATAAATCCTTTGTAAACCTGTTGCCAAAGTCTTGTCTTGATACTGTTGTTGTTAATTCTGTTGTTAATTCTTTTTGCTTGTTGGGAAATCCCAAGTTTGCTGTTACCAACTTTAGCCGGATATCTAGTATAAACGCTTAATCCCCAAGACAATAGAAAACCTAAGCTAATCACACTGATACCTAACCAAAATCGAGGCACAGCTCCCACCTCTCGGAAATCCCCATGAGGCACAATCAAGATACAACCTAACAACAGGAGTAGAGAACTAAGCCATATATATAGCGTTTTCATTTGAGATGTGAAACTAGGATTGATGGAAATTCCCTATTCCCTTTTCAACACTTCTAGCAATTGTCCCATCTGCGTGGCTAAGCTTAAGGCGACGTAGATATAGACGACCTAAAGTCATCAAAATTATTGTTCCTGCTTGGACACTACCAGAAAGGGTACCAGATATTTTCGAGCGTCCCCCTTGTCGGCGACGGTAACCAACAGGAATTTCACAGATTCGCAAACTACATTCAATCGCACGGGCTTGCATTTCTACTGTCCA
>NZ_JAAHIE010000966.1:0-2100 GCF_010671945.1 Moorena sp. SIO4E2 | reverse complement strand
ACCGAACTAAGAGGGATTTGCGATCGCTTAAATAGAATTATTGATAATAGAATTACTTAAAAAAGTATAAAAAAATAAAATATCAGTTTTTAGCTTGGGCACCGATTAAGTAACTTATGGGCTGAACTTATTATCCAGTAAGGATTTCAGGTTGCATGTCATCCCCCCCAGAAAATTTCACTAAAGGCGATTAGGAATCGCGCAGTAATAAGTTTTCCATTTCTGTATACTAATTGAGAGCTGTAACTCTTGCTCCTGAAGGAATGGCGTTATTCAATCCTTGTTTAAATTAACCTGTAATAGGTAAGTTATTTTTGCGCGATTTCTTAGTTTAATTGCTGCATATGGGACAGATAAACTGATGCAACGCCTATGTTCAAGGAGGAGTGACCCAGACCATGGCAGCAGAATACCTGATTTGTACCCTTCCCTTCAGCGTCCTGCGCCACCTAAAAATTACTCCATCCTGATCGGAGAAAAAAAACCGGGCAATTCAGGAAATATCTTATCTTTCCTTGTCCCGTATCTTCTTGCAAGTCAGGAAACGTTACTGGTTAGACCAGGGGTTGAACGGTTTTGGTTTAGCAGACTATCCCACTGAACTCTGGCACTCCAGTTTCGATCTACCCCAACAAAGGGCTATATTGGTTTCCTATATGAAGGGAGAGCCATCGCAGAGTCTGGCCACCATGAGTGAAGCAGAACGAATAGAATATGCGATCGCCCAATTAGAACCCATGCTTCCTGGTCTAGAGGAGTATATTGAAGGTGGTCTATCCGTATGCTGGGATGAAGATAATTGGGCAAAAGGTGGACATGTTCTGTTGAGTGCTGGACAAGTAACTGGACTACTGCCACATACTGCTAATCCTGAAGGGCGCATACATTTTGCGGGCGAACATACCTCCCCTTGGCACGGCTGGGTACAAGGTGCCTTAGAATCAGGCTATCGTGCCGCAATCGAGATTAACAACATTTTTTAGCAGCAACTAGCTAGCACAACTTATTTCTTCTTTCAAGCAAGCCATAACTAGTAAAAATTATGTCAATAAAAAAAATATTAAAGTTTGTTAAAATATATCAATCTCATTTAACTTTAAGACAAAAAACTATAGTAATAATCGCACTCATAGTGTGGAGTATTTGGCTGAATACGCTTGGTATACAAGAGGCAATAGCATATTGTTACAATCATTGGGAGATTGCTTTAACAATGATGTTTGGCTCTATAATTGCTGGAGGAACAAGTATTGGTGGAGGAGCAGTCGCTTTTCCTGTATTTACTAAATTGCTAAATGTTTCACCTCATGATGCTAAGGTATTTTCCCTAGCAATTCAAAGTGTTGGTATGAGTGCCGCCTCAGTAGCAATTTGGGTGACAAGAATTAGGGTGGAGTGGCGGACGATCATTTGGGCTAGTATTGGAGGAGCATTTGGTATTTGGATTGGATTAGCTTTTTTTTATCGCTTTTTTCCCCCAGATATGATCAAGATGTCTTTTACCATGATGATCGCTAGTTTACCCTTTAGTTTAATCATGTCAGGAAAGAAAAGACAATACTATTTACAAGTCAATTATTGGAGTTTTAGAGAACGATTAATATTCTTTTTGACTGGGCTATTGGGAGGAATAATGAGTTCTTTATTCGGCAATGGAATTGACATTTTAACATTTTCTGTAATGGTACTTTTATTTCGTATCAGTGAGAAAGTTGCCACTCCTACCTCGGTTGTTTTGATGGCTATAAATGCTGTAATAGGATTTACTTTACAAGTGTTTTTTATAAAAAATTTTACTGATCCGGCGCTTAGTTATTGGCTAGCTGCAGTTCCTGTAGTTGTTATCGGTGCTCCTTTAGGAGCTATGTTTTGCAGCCTATTACGTCGCCAAACTATTGTCAATATTCTTATTGGTATAATCTTGATTGAGTTGCTCACTTCTTTACTCATAATTCCCTTGAGAGTCACAACTATTTATGTGAGCTTAATAATATTTATCTTGTTCTCTTTGCTCAATTACTGGATGTATTACACTGATATTTATGCAATCAAATCTATAAAAAAAGGTACAGTTAAATAATGAGTCAAGTCAATATGAAC
>NZ_JAAHIE010000965.1:0-2101 GCF_010671945.1 Moorena sp. SIO4E2 | reverse complement strand
CCGTTAATCATCTCCAGCGCGGTTTTCCTCCCACCTAAATAGGAGCTACTTCCATGATGCCAAAAAAATCACGATTATCAATCCTGGCTTTTCAGCAACCCACCGGATCTCTCTTGGGGATACGGCATTGTCTTGATGCAGTCGCTCATGGGGGAAACCCCCAAGACCGCGCTGCATCGCTTCTGAATCAAGGGATTAATATGAGTGGCATGGGCATCCTGCGCACCTGAAAAATGAAACAGGCAAGATGCCCGTTCCACAGCAAGATGCCCGTTCCACAGCCAGATACCCATGGCACGGCAAGATGCCCATGCCACAAAACTATTAAAATAATCCCGTATTTATGCAACGCCAAAATTTGTCCATCACCTTTTTGAAAAGCGCTCGCTATATAACTAATTATGGTGCCAACAAGCCCAGCCAAAACTGTTACTATAAAGGTAAATAAATTATAAGCATTCAGTAGTCAGCGTTCAGCGTTCAGCAGCAGTCAGCAGTGGCACAGGCTTTGGCCTTGGCCTTTTGGCCTTTTGGCCACGCTACGCGAACGGCCACGCTACGCGAATGGCCACGCTGTGCGAACGACGCTGGGACTTAACTCAGATTAAACCAATCCTTACCTTTTTTATTCAAAAGTTCCGTAGCGCATTAGCTAATAGCTGAATGCTTACAAAAAATTAACTAACAACTAAACGGTTTAATTAACCCTGTAAAACCATGAGATTCATTAGTCCTAAAACTGACTTTGCTTTCAAGAAAATCTTTGGATCAGATCAGAGTAAAGATATTCTGATTTCCTTCCTTAATGCCATGATTTACTCCGGTAATTCTGTCATCCAGGATTTAGAAATTATAGATCCCTACAGTGCGGGGGATGTGGTTGATTTAAAAGACACCTATCTGGATGTTAAGGCAGTATTAGAGAATGGAACGACTGTGATCATTGAAATGCAGCTCTGGAATGTAGAGGCTTTCGAAAAGCGAGTCGTTTATAATTTGTGCAAAACCTACGGGAATCAACTTAAATCCGGACAGGGATATTTCGATCTCAATCCGGTCATTGCTTTAACTATCACTGATTTTAAGCTGTTCCCTTCAACAGAGAAAGTCATTAGCAGTTTTTACTTTCAAGAAGAAGAAGACCACTTGCCTTATCAGGAAAATGAGTTAAAAATGGTGTTTGTGGAACTTCCCAAATTTACTAAGCAGCTGGAAGAGTTAGAAAGTTTGGTAGATAAGTGGATCTATTTTATCAAAGATGCTCCCAGCTTAGAAGTTATTCCTGATCAGATGAGGGAAATACCACAGCTGGAACAAGCTTTAACTATAGCCAATCAAGCTGGGTTGAGTGTGTCAGAATTGGAAAAGATCCGCAAACAGGAGATGTTCTGGGAGGATAGGCGAGGTGCATTGAGTCTAGCGAAAAGGGAAGGACGAGAAGAGGGAATAGAAGAAGGACGAGAAGAGGGCAGAGAAGAGGGCAGAGAAGAGGGCAGAGAAGAGGGCAGATTAGAAGGTGAAAGAAGCTTACTATTGCGACAGCTTGAGCGCCGCTTTGGAAAACTAACAAGTAATGCCTTCGCATTCCTTGAAGCCTTGAATCCCCAAGACCTAGAACGCTTATCAGAAGCAATCTGGGATTTTAATACCAGTGAGGATTTACTCAACTGGCTCCAAGAGCACTCTAACTAACGGTAGCTATGCCTTAGTTGTCTAAAATAAGACTAGACCTCTTGGAAACATTGGGAATCAAAACCGATTACTGTATGGCTGTTACTCTCCTACTCCAACAACTTACCGTTCCCCCAGGTCAAAGATTATTGATTCATAACCTAGAGTGGGCTGAATTTGAGTCTGTTCTAGAAGAACTAGGGGAACATCGCTCTGCCCGTATTGCCTATAGCCACGGAACCTTAGAAATCAGAATTCCTACCCCAGAACACGAAGTCGATAAAGAACTGCTCGGTGATTTGGTTAAAATTTTGCTTGATCAGTTAGAAATCGACTGCGAGTGCTTTGGTTCCACTACCTTCAAGGGAGAAAATATGGACAGTGGCATTGAACCGGATCAATGCTTCTACATCCAAAACCACGCTAGAAT
>NZ_JAAHIE010000964.1:0-2104 GCF_010671945.1 Moorena sp. SIO4E2 | reverse complement strand
TTGCCATTTGGCAGTACTTATTGTTAATATTATAGGTCGATAAAGCTAAAGAGCAAGTCAAATGAGAATAGCTTATCAGTACCGACTAAAACCTACAAAACAGCAAAAAGCCAAGATAGATCACTGGCTGTCAATGTTGTGCGCTCAATATAACTATCTGTTAGCTGATCGGTTTCGCTGGTACGATCATAATCGCTGTTCCATTAACGCTTGCCCCCTTGTTTGCCATCTTCCCGAATTAAGAGATAACCCGAACTACTATAGCCAAAAGAAAACTTTACCCAACCTCAAAAAAACTCATCCTTGGTACAAGGATATACATTCACAGGTGCTTCAGGATGTCGTTAAACGGGTAAAATTAGCTTTCGACCGATTTGTCAAAGGAGATAAAAATGGGAACAGGAGCGGTAGACCCAGATTCAAAAAACAACACCGCTACCGCACCTTTACTTATCCCCAGATCAAAGAGGGATCCTTACAGGGCGACCTAATCGACTTACCTAAGATAGGAAAAGTCAGAATTGTTTTACATCGTCCTGTTCCTGATGGATTTAAAATAAAAACAGCTTCAATCACCATAAAGTGTGACGGGTATTATCTGGTTTTGTCTCTAGAGGATAAAACTGTTCCCGAAGTTAAACCTAACATTAATCCTGATTCAATAGTCGGTATCGATGTTGGTCTTAAGGAGTTCTTGACTACTTCCGAAGGAGAAACTATTGGGATTCCACAATATTACCGAAAGTCTCAAAAAAGACTGAGGGTTATACAAAAAAGGGTATCTCGTAGGAAAAAAGGAAGCAAAAATAGACTCAAAGCTATTAAACAGCTTGGCAGGCAGCAGAAAAAAGTAGCAGACAAACGGAAAGACTTCCACTTTAAGACCGCTAATTATTTGCTGTCAAAATATGATCTAATAGCTCACGAAAAACTGAACGTAAAGGGACTGGCTAAATCCCGATTAGCTAAATCTGTGTTAGATGCTGGGTGGTCAAGCTTTCTGACAATCCTAGCAAGCAAAGCCTTAAATGCTGGCTTGTTGGCGGTTGTGTGATTCGTTAGTTAGAAACCTTACCTTAAATAAAGGTCTGGGGGATTAACTGCTTAGTCCATCTGGATTATGACAACTTGGTAACCATGGAGGTGAAAGCCCTCCCCTCGCGAAATCCGAGTGAAAGCCCTACCCCTACTTATAAGCGTGACAACCTTATGGGTAAAGCGGGGTCGAATAGTGAAGCACTACTAGCTCAAATGTGGTGTTAATAACAGGCAAGAACTCATGGGTACGAAAAGAAATGTATGTCCGAACCATCGTCAACAAGGAACTGCGCAAAGAGCTGAAACGCAGTATTCAAAAAGAAAAAAGGAGTCGGGATTATGAGATGAACCGCTCTCATAATGATTTCACCAAAAGGCTCCCGGTGGAGAATACAACCCTAAAAGTTCAATCAATGGCTATCAGGAACGAAGTAACCCCCATAGACGCTCTTAAGAAGGTCGATTCTTGAGTAGGTAGTCAGCCGCAAGGTCTATGAGGGCAGGATTGAGTCAAAAGCAAAAACTTGGGGTAATGCCCAGGATACGCAGACAGACTCACGTTTTAGGAAAAGATCTGGTTGTAAGTAGCAATTGATATGTCTAAAACTCGGGGGTTCGCCCCACAGTCGGAATGGAAGAAAGTCAACTGGCGCAAGCTAGAAATGACCGTATTCAAGTTGCAAAAGCGAATATATCGAGCCTCGGAACGTGGCGACATCCGCGTGGTAAGAAAGCTCCAAAAGACTCTAATGAAATCTTGGTCAGCTAAAATGTTAGCGGTCAGGAAGGTCACCCAGGAAAATCAAGGCAAAAAGACTGCCGGAATAGACGGGAATAAAGCTTTAAACA
Source organism: Moorena sp. SIO4E2 (assembly GCF_010671945.1). Taxonomy (NCBI): domain Bacteria; kingdom Bacillati; phylum Cyanobacteriota; class Cyanophyceae; order Coleofasciculales; family Coleofasciculaceae; genus Moorena; species Moorena sp. SIO4E2. The sequence goes on along the minus strand of NZ_JAAHIE010000964.1, from coordinate 217 downwards.
ATAAGCAACGACTCGCCTTAGTAGCCAGCCTGAAAATCTATAGGAAAGCTCAACCAACCAGAAGGGTTTGGATACCTAAACCCGGAGGAACGGAAAAGCGACCTTTGGGGATACCAACCATATATGACCGAGCCTTACAAGCACTAGCAAAACAAGCCATGGAACCTGAATGGGAGGCTAAATTCGAGCCAAACTCATACGGGTTTAGACCAGGACA
>NZ_JAAHIE010000963.1:0-2104 GCF_010671945.1 Moorena sp. SIO4E2 | reverse complement strand
CATAGCTGGTTGTTAGAAGTTTCGCTGTCTAACAAAGAAGTCCAAAAAGCTATCGGAGTATGAGTCGAACCCTAACCTTCTCGAAGGTCATCAAAAGCGAAACACGGTAAGCCCAATAGACTCTTTCAAGAGGTCGAAACTTGAAAGTAAGCCGAGAGTAATCAAAGCCTAACCGTCTAGGGCGTGTTTTCAAACTATAACCACAACAAAATTGATGCGATCTCTAACATAGCTGTATAATTTATAGCAAGCTTTTCGTATCGGGTGGCGATGCGGCGAAACTGTAAGAGGTCTGTTGATAGCACGCTCTATCAGGTTCCGTTGTCGATAGATTTCACGGTTGAATGGGCCACGATCCAGTTCATTCGAGAGTCTTGGGATTGTAAAACGGATACCACGACGACGGAGGTAATTACGGATTCTACGACCTGTGTAACCTTTATCTCCAACTACTCAAAGAGGGCGAATACGTGGGCGACCTTTGCCAGAACGCTTTACTGCTCGAAGTTCCATCAATTGTTCAAAAAAAATTGACTCGTTTCTGTGACCAGGACTTAGAAGAAAGGTTAGCGGTTTCCCAAAACCTTCACAACGTATGTGTATTAAGGTAGCTGAAACCACCACGGGAACGTCTACCGTGATTCGTCTTCTTCACCCCTTTTTTCCCACCGGCTGCATGTTGGTGGGCACGTATCACTGTTCCATCTACATAATGAACCTGCCAATTTAGCTTTCCATCTTCATCTGCTTTGGCTTGGAGATTTTCTAAGATTTGCTTGCCCTACCCGGCTTTTTGCCACCGATAAAACCGTGTTGCCACGCTTTGCCACTTTCCATAACGTTCTGGCAAGTCTCGCCACGGTGCTCCGGTTCTTAGTATCCAGAGGATGCCATTCACCATCAGGCGGTGGTCATGATTGGGCTTCCCAGTTCGGGGTTTTTGGGGAGGAAGTAGCGGTTTTAACTTCTCCCATTGTTCGTTACTCAAGTCGCCTCGGTTCATCAGTACAGCCTGCCTGCGATCACGTTTTTACTAGGATACAACGAGTTTGAAAACACACCCTAGGGGGTAAAGGAAGTCAGAGAAAGCGAACGTCCCTGTGTAATGCAAGGAATAAGGGTTGAGGGTCCATCCCAACATCACACCACCTGAAAATGGTAGCCCACTTCTGAGAGGTCTCAAACGATATGAACGATTTCCTTGAAACATTAACGGAGATTGAAAGATGGAAACCACTGTGGTTATCGGAGACTCTGGACAACTTAAGGACTGGTCACAGATTGACTGGAAATCAGTGGTTAAGAATGTTAAGAATCTGAGGAAACGGATATATCGTGCCACGCAGAACGGTCAGTGGAATAAGGTCAGAAGCCTAACGAAACTGATGTTAAGAAGCTTCGACAATTTAATCTTGTCTGTGCGAAAAGCTAGCAGGGGGACAACGAAGCTTGTAACATAGACAGGGCTTGTTCCCTAGCCCGCTTACCTTTTTTATAATGCTTGACCCAACGGCGGTTAATTTGCAAAAGTTCCTCTACAATTTTTTCGGGTATTTGCCCTAGGTACAGCCAATGATACTGATGTTGACCAACATAAAAAGCACTATGTCGGCGATATTGCGATTTAGTTTCTGGTCGTACAACATATTTCTGTATTCCCATTTTCTTGATTTCTCGTCCTTGAAGGATTGCACTAGTATAGGCAATTGCTATCAAAATAATTAACTTGCTTAGAGATTCTGCTCCCAGCTTCGAGCCTTCTAGACTGTAACCACCTGATTTAAAATCTCGAAACATTGTCTTGATGCAGTCGCTCATGGTTTGAAGTTACCGTAAGAGAGTGGAGCCTGATTACAAAAGCGCCGTTACCTTTTACCCATAACCTGCCGACTATAAAGGCTCCACTCTCTAAGGTTTCGTCTCCGGGGAAACCACGGCAGTCGCTCATGGTTTGAAGTTACCGTAAGACAGGCTCGCCTTAATCAATGGAGGCGCGCTTTCCTATGGCGAATTAAATTACGGGGTCGCGCCTCAAGTTTTAACCCTTTTCTGCATAGCCTAACAACCATAAAGGCGAGCCTGTCTAAGGTTTCGTCTCCGGGGG
>NZ_JAAHIE010000962.1:0-2105 GCF_010671945.1 Moorena sp. SIO4E2 | reverse complement strand
TATCAACCTTCTCGGAGGGAATCTCTGCGGTGAAGTTGTTCTCGGCGGTAATCGGTAGATAAACCAAACCCTCATATTTACCGCTATCATCAGCATCCCCCGTATGACCAGCCATGACGTTGGTGTCTACATATACAGGATAAACTGGGTCAGTAACGGCAATCTTGTTATCTTTCCCAAAGATGTCGAGAATGTTACCGGTGTCGCACTTGGAGCCATCGGAGATGAAAATTTCCCCAGCCTCAATCTCACACCCCCGGCTTTGAAAATCGTGGGTAGCAATTTTTTCCCTTAACCAAGGGTAGCCTTGCTCGGGACCATAACCTTTGAAGGTGGCGCGATCGCCCATTTCTTCAACAGCTTTGATTATAGCGGTGCGGCAGGCTGCTGGTAGTGGTTCGGTAACATCACCAATCCCCAGCTTGATTAGCTTAGCATCAGGATTGGCCTCTGCGAAAGTATTGACCCGTCGCGCAATTTCGGGAAATAGGTAGCCAGCTTTGAGTTTGAGGTAGTTATCGTTAATGGTTGCCATAGTAGATTGCTATAAACGCCTTCAAAATAGCTTATATCAAGTCTGGTGGAATACCTATAATTAGGCTGGGGAGATAGGGAGATGGGGAGATGGGGAGATTTTTATGAAGGGTAATTATTCCGACATGATAGTATAGCCCTACGCGCAAGTCCGCAAGTCAGAAGTCAGAAGTCAGAAGTAAGCTATGACTAAGTTTCGGAGTTTACAAATGTCTTAATCTGAATGCGTAGTGCTATACAAGTTTTTTGTAAGCATATGCGCTATGGGAACAGGTGTCAGCGGTCAGTCGTTGGCCTTTGGCTGATATAGCAATTCTCTCTCCCATCAGGTACAAAGGGATCCCCCTAAATCCCCCTTATAAAGGGGGACTTTGAGGCTCAAAAGCGTACCTCATAAATGCAATAAACGCTATAGCTTATGGCTGATAGCTGATAGCTGATAACTGATAACTGATAACTGATAGCTGATAGCTGATAGCTGATAGCTGATATGGAAATTCCGAAATTACTCAACACTCAAATCGGTGATGTAGCAGCTACATCCCTACTGACTTTATATTGCCATGCCCTAGAAAGCCAGTCAAAAGACCCAATTTTATATGATCCATTAGCTGTTGAAATTACTGACAAATTAACTCCTGAATTATCCCAATCAGATAACAAGCTTTATCAAAGCTTAGCTAAGGGCAAGGTAGAAAAAAAATTGGTGGTTCATGTGGCTATGCGCGCCAAACGCTATGATGATTATACCAGAAATTTCCTGGAGCGATCGCATAAGCGATGCAGCGCGGTCTTGGGGGTTTCCCCCATGAGCGACTGCATCAAGAACAGAATTGTTGTTAATATTGGTTGTGGATTGGATACTCGTTTCCACCGGATCGATAACGGAAAGGTTATCTTCTATGACCTGGATTTACCAGAGGTGATAGCGGTTAAAAAGAAATTGTTACCAGAAACTGACCGCTATCGCTTTATTCCGTGTTCGGTCTTGAATTATGAATGGATCGAAGCAATTAGAGAGTTGAAGGCTGATTCAGTTTTATTTATGGCAGAAGGCTTATTTATGTACCTTCAAGAAGAGGAAGTAAAATCATTAGTCTTGAAACTGCAATCAACGTTTCCAGGCTGTGAACTTATTGCTGAATTTTTCAAGGCGGCTTGGTTAAAGCAGCCCCTGCGAGCAATCATCAACAGAAAATTACAACAGGATTTGCACTTGGGAAAAGATGCCAGTTTCAACTTTGGGATTCAAGACAGTAAAGACTTGGAGAGTTGGAATCCAGGTATTGAATTCCTTGATGATTGGTTTTATCTTGATGAACCAGAAAAGAAACTTGGTTTGCTGAGAGTTTTCAAAGATATTCCATTTTTCAGGAAAATACTGTGGACTGCTCGCTATAAGTTAAATTAAAAGGGAGTAGGGAATCGGGATATCTGATAAAAAATGTTAATTCGTAACTACCAAGTATCAGATGCCAAAGCTGTGATTGATGTCTACAAAAATGCTATCATGGAGATAGCATCACAGGCTTATGATCGTAAACAAATAGAGATTTGGTCATCCTATCCTA
>NZ_JAAHIE010000961.1:0-2105 GCF_010671945.1 Moorena sp. SIO4E2 | reverse complement strand
ATTCGAATAATGCTGAGTTAAGTCCCAGCGTCGTTCGCACAGCGTGGCCAAACGCGCACGCGTGGCCGTTCGCGTAGCGTGGCCAAAAGGCCAAAAGGCCAAGGCCAAAGCCTGTTCCACAAAGCTGACCGCTGACCGCTGAATGCTTATCCCGATTCCCGACTCCCGATTCCCGACTCCCGATTCCCGATTCCCGATTCCCTACTCCCTACTCCCTACTCCCTACTCCCTACTCCAATCAAATTTGATACTACCCATAGATCCTCTGGGCGGTCAACATCAGTAAGCTCGGAAAGCATCCCGATAGTTAGGTTAAGACTCTTAGCAATATCCACCGTTTGCTGCAAAACCTCAGATGTTCCCCAATTCACTCCCACAAATAAATCTGGAATCAATCGACTTAGACCAACCAGATAGTAGCCGCCATCCTTAGCTGGTCCAAGTACTAAATCATGATTGTCTAGAGCCTCAAATGCCTGATTCATCACCGAACTATTCAAATCGGGGCAATCAATACCAATGATCACAACTTTGGTCATGCTTTCCGCAAACGATAACTGAAATGCCGAAGTGATTCGCTTGCCCAAATCCCCATCACTCTGAGGTTTATAGACCAGATTGGAGCCTAACCAATTCTCCATTAGCTGTTGATTACCACCAGCAAAATGGATTTCTACAGACACAGGGCGACCAGTTGTTAATTCCTTGACCTGGGCAACAGTGTGTTCAGTCATCCGACGTTGAAGCTTTGCCGCACCATCCGCTCCTAGAGCTGGTATCATCCGGGTTTTAGTCTTTCCCGGCTCTGGATAGCGGCTGAAAATAATTAAGCGTTCTGTCAGTATCATTATATGAAGGGAATAGGGAGTAGGGAATAGGGAGTCGGGAGTCGGGAGTCGGGAATCGGGAGTCGGGATTAGGGGACAATAATTATCACAATTACTACACCGATTTTTAAGCACCTACACAGAATTAATTACCTATTGCAAATCTCTGTAACCCTTACCCTGCAAAGCTTTTTTTTTGTAAAATGTGTAAGTAATTTTGTGTACCTACTTATAGCATTTTGAGTTTAGTTATTAACATAGTCGCGCTTGGGAAAGGCAAGAGGCAAGAGGCAAGAGTAAAGAAAGTATATAGGTATTTTTGGTAAGGTCAAAAATGCTCATCATTTGATAGCTGATAGCTGTTCGCGTAGCGTGCGCGTAGCGCTAATCGCTGTTCGCTGATAGCTGATAGCTGATAGCTGATAGCTTACATCCCTATTTTTTCCAAAACTTCTTGGGCAAGAGACCGAAATTCTTCTGAAGCCATACAATATGGTTTATAATCCAACACAGACACAGGAGACGGTATATCCTGATTGTCTACTTTTTCAACTTGTTCAGCACACTTTGCCAAATCATCTCGATCGAAAATAACACTCTTCATGACATCAAAGCCATAGCGGTCGGAAATTGCTTTGATCCGTTTTGGCAAGGTATGCTGTATGAACATGTTATTGGTTGCTATTTTACAAGGCAACACTCCCAAGACGTTAAGGGGCGGCTTAATTTGGATTTGTTTTCTATAGCCATTAATCGCTCTGATAAAATCTTTGACATTCAGTAAGCCTTGATTAGAAAAAGGCTTGAGGTCTGAAGGAATGATTAAAAAGTCAGCAGTGATTAAAGCAATTCTAGCATATAAATTCCAAGAGGGAGGGGTATCAATAATTACCACATCATAGTAATTTTTAACATCGTCTAGTTTATCAATCAGCATGAGCAGGCTAAAATCAAGCTGATTCATATCAAGCTCATATTTCATCAGATCAATGTGAGCAGGAACCACATCAATTTCTGGATTGCTGAATTCAGATTTTCTAGCTACTTCCGAGATTGAGAAGAATTCTTCAGATTGCAAAACATGGAGAATATTACACTCTTTGATATCATCAAAGGCTTCGTCATGAAATTTAACCAGTCCGGTAGCAAAGGTAGCATTCGCTTGGCTATCAAGATCGATGATCAGCACTTTTTTGCGGTTTTTTCGGATAGCTGCCCCTAGGTTAACCACCGTTGTGGTTTTCCCGACGCCGCCTTTGTTATGGTATACTGCAATGA
>NZ_JAAHIE010000960.1:0-2106 GCF_010671945.1 Moorena sp. SIO4E2 | reverse complement strand
AACTGCGCCCCAGTACGTAACGGTCCCCAACCAGGGGATAGACATCGGATTTGTTGGTATTAGCGTCTTGCACCCAAAGTTCCGGCACTCTAGCATTAGGCTTTAGTGCTACTGCTTGAAGATTGACCTTCGCATGAATGGTCTGTACTACCTGAGTTAGCTGACTAAGTATGGTCTTTGGTGGTTTGGAGGGTGGTTGAGAACTCATGGTTGTCAGCGATCAGCAATTAGCTTGGGTGCCTATGGAACCATTCTAATAGTTCTAGCAATCAGCTCTTTTTCCCTGTTCCATTATCAATATTTTCAATATGTTGTGGAATGGGAATCTTGGGTGGAACTGGCATCTTGCCAGTTTCAATATATTCTCCGGCGGGCAGGATGCCCAATATTCTCCGGCGGGCAGGATGCCCACTCTACTGATTCAAAGATTCAGCAACGCCACCGACTCAACGACTAGCAGGAAAACTACCACCCACAAAGTGAATATCACTAAAGGTTTCAATCCACAAACGAGCACCACAATCGAGTGGATTATCTGGGTTATAGACAATCTTACATGGACCAAGGATTTCCACTTCGTTGCCGTAGATATTGCTACCACTGCGTTTTACTGAAATCACTGGCTTGCGGTCTTGAGGGCTTTTCTTGATATTAGATCCTATGTGATTGCGATTAACATTAATCTTAGCTAGAGCGGGAGGACGACTAGTGCGCCATTTTCCTTTAGGTCCACGAGTAGCTTTGGTAATTTGTGGCAAATGGTTGAACAGAGGAATAATCCAGAATTTCCCAGTTTTATAGGCACCGCGAACGCGACCCTTCTCTAGGAGTTGGCGCAATCGTCGAGAAGAAATTCCTAATAGAGATGCCGCTTCAGTAGTTCCAACGCACTTGTTCATGACTGGAGTGTTTTTAACTATTCCGATAATACTAGTATAAAGGTAAAAAGAAAAATTGGCAACTTGAGGGAGTAGGGATTAAAGTGTGGTAAGTGTGGAGAGGGTGGGTGTCAAGTGAAGTGGTGTGGTGTCCACTATTAGCGACTGCGTCAATATCGGAATAGTTAGGAAATCGGGGATCGGAAGCGGCTCTAAGGTCGCATCATACATAGTTACCTAACACATTAATTAATTTATTACACAGGATTTTTCCCCACTCCACTACTCCCTATTCCCTGCTCCCTGCTCCCTATTCCCTGTTCGTTACAAAATTTTTCAAAATATGTTATAATATAAGATTATTTATGCTATAATAAAATTACCGTGGGCGCTAAAACGTTCCACGGTAAGAGCCAGCCCCAGATTTTCCACCCTCTCAGGCTGGCTCTCGTCCCCCAGTTAAGGAGATAACTTAATATTATGACGTACTCTCAGCGCCTCTATCCATGGGCGGTAGTTCGGTTATTGCCCAAGATGCAACGAGTGGTTGTTGGTCGTTTCCGCAATCGCTCGGATGCGGAAGGTCACATGCAGGCTCTGAAACGGCTAATGCCTGATGATAAATTTATTATTGTATTTGATATTGGGCAGGATATAGAGGAAGACTCTGAGGAGATGGAGTAGGGAGCGATCAGCTTTCAGCAATCAGCTTTCAGCAATCAGCTTTCAGCAATCAGCTTTCAGCGATCAGCTTTCAGCAATCAGCTTTCAGCAATCAGCTTTCAGCAATCAGCTTTCAGCAATCAGCTTTCAGCAATCAGCTTTCAGCAATCAGCTTTCAGCAATCAGCTTTCAGCAATCAGCTTTCAGCAATCAGCTTTCAGCTTATGGGTTACATCACAGGCTGGAAGCCTATTCCACGCTACTTGAGGAGTTAGGTCACAGGCTGGAAGCCTATTCCACGCCACTTGAGGAGTTAGGTCACAGGCTGGAAGCCTATTCCATGCTATTTGAGGAGTTAGGTCACAGGCTGGAAGCCTGTGCCACAGCTGACCGCTGACGGCTGACCGCTGACGGCTGACCCCTCACTTACTACTCACGATAGTCTCCCAATTCTGAATCACTTGCTGCAAAGCTTCCGGGAGCTGATTACTACCAATATCGGCATAACGTGTAGTACCTGCATTGCTGCTCAGAGTAACACTGATATAATCAGCAGCACCAATAG
>NZ_JAAHIE010000096.1:0-19237 GCF_010671945.1 Moorena sp. SIO4E2 | reverse complement strand
TAAAGCTAGAGCTATATTCCTTCCGGATTAGTCTCAGCAGTTGCGTAACCTGTAGATTCACATTAAGGTCATTATTCTAAGAGGCTGTACCGTGCCTAAATCTATTCCATTACTATCTATTCTTGTTGTCATGGGTTTGATGAGTTGGTCAGCACCAGTGGCTGGACAAGCACTGATTCCCTATACCCTAAAATTAGATTCAGAGGAACTCGAACAGCAGGGCTTAACTCTGGCTCAGGAAGCCATTCAGTTAGTCCGCTTTCAACAATACGACCTGGCTCTGCCTAAGGCCAAGTTAGCTACTCAACTTGCCCCCAACACCTATCAAACCTGGTTTATCTTGGGAACCTTGTACGTACAGTCCCAAGAGTTGGATCAAGGCATAGAAGCCTTGCAAAAGTCTTACTCTCTGGCACCAGATGAGGCTGGAGTGCTGTTCACCTTGGGGTCAGCCTATTTTCAAAAAAGCGAGTATAGAAAAGCGATCGCTCAGTTGAAAGCGGGATTAAAACTCAAACCCGATGTGCCAGAAGCCCTGTTTGACTTGGGCAATTCTTACTATATGCTCAATCAGTATAGTGAAGCAATCGATGCTTACAACAAAGCTGTTGACCAAGACAAAAGCTTTTGGCCTGCCATAAACAACATTGGGTTGGTCAACTATGAACAAGGAGATGTGGAGAGTGCCATTAAACAATGGGAAGCAGCCATAGGGATTGATAAAGAGGCGGCAGAACCTCAACTTGCGATCGCTGTGGCTCTGTATGCCCAAGGGGATATCGAAAAGGGACTGTTAATGGGAGAAGCGGCAATCCGCCTAGATAGCCGCTATGCTAACTTAGAGTTTCTTAAGGAAAACTTGTGGGGTAAACGCCTGCTTTCTGAAACCAAAAAGTTTCTGGAAAATCCCAGAATCCAAGCCACCATTATCCAGGGTGAAGGTATACCCTAAGTAGCTCAACTCCACCTGTCATGGGTGACTTCTAAAAATAGTGCTTGATCTCTATCAATTGCCAATAGGGGAGGGATGGCAGCCAAATATGGGCAATCATCTCAAGGGCGGTGGTTTTAAGATTGGCAATTTTCAAGACAGGAATTTAATTGTCCTGGGGTAGTAGAGCCATGATTTGATCAACAAACTGTTGATGGTCAACAACGGGTTTGGAGATGTAGTCATCGGCACCACTTTGCTTAAGAAATTTTTCTCTATCCCCTTCCATCGCATGAGCAGTGACCAGAATAATGGGCAGTTTAGAGGTATCAGCATCAGCCTTAAGCATTTGGGTAATCTTAATGCCGTCTACTGATTGACCCTGATAAACACTATGAGCTAGGGAAACATCCATCAAGATAATGTCTGGCTCCCCAGCTTGGGCTAGCTGCATTACTTCTTCTACATCTTCAGTATGCTTTACATTCAAACCGCCCCGCTTAGTGAGAATCTTGGCAAAAACACGAGCATTAATCGGATCATCTTCGACAATCAGAACGGTTTTCATGGGCGTTGCATCAAGAGAGTCATTTTTGGCAAAAGAGTCATTTGATCATAAGTTTGACAGGGAATCTGTCATTTTGCTATTTCAAATTCAAGATGTCATCTTCCCAAGTCTACTTTCCCCACATCCTTAGCTAACTAGTAATGTTCATGGGACTAATACAGGTGATAGGCTGCTTAATACCAGGGAAGCTGACGCTCCTGGCAAAAGCCAACCCACACTGCATCCAAATTTACATTGTAGTGTCTTGGGGACAGTGGAACGGCTTGCTGGAAGCGAAGCTTCTGGCTGGTTAAGCTTGAGCCTGTTTCTTTGAGTCGTGCTTTAGCTAAGCAACACTATCTTAAGGCGGGAAATCGGCTTTGGAACCAGATGCTCAAATTTTATGGTGTAAGCATTCAGCCGTCAGCCGTCAGCCCTCAGCCGTCAGCCCTCAGCCGTCAGCCCTCAGCTAACGTAACTCAGCATTATTCCAATGCTTACCTGTTGTCTTGATGCAAAGCGCGAGTGGGGAGGGGCTGCGTGGGTCACCTGCGTCCGCACCTTGAAAGCCCCGTGGAAACCCCCGCAGGTCGGCGCTCCATCGCTTATTCAAAAGCACCTCAAGTAGCGTGCGCATTAGCTGAAAGCGGAAAGCTGAAAGCGGAAAGCTGAAAGCGGAAAGCTGAAAGCGGAAAGCTGATAGCTGAAAGCTGAAAGCGGAAAGCTGATAGCTGAATACTTAACTTAGGGTGAGCTAGTGTCTGTGTTTTTCTATATGCATCACCTATATGCATCAATAGTCACGCTGGTTAAGCTGGATGCTAGAGCAGATGGAAAGATCAAGGGGACTTGATTAGGTGAAGAAGACATTCTCTTCTCCTTATTTTTCCGATCTTTTCGAGTACCGTAGCCTTAACGAGCGTGCAATTTCCCTATACCCTAAACCCCGATCACCCTGTCAACTACCGCACACTGACCCGATGCGGGTACAGTGTGGGCTTGAATAAAGCCTGTTGACCAGACGGCCTTAAAAATAAGCGCAGCCGTTAGTACCAAGAGTTAAAGTTCGTACCTTGGAATGCGTGCCAGTTCCAAGCTCTACAACCGGGTGATTAAACAGGCCATTCGGGAAAGCCAGTGTGATCCGGAAAGTACCGAGTACTAACACCGTCTAGGCAAACCTTACCAAGAAATTGAGAGGTACAGTAATGTACACTTTTGTTTACGATAAAAACCTCTTTCCTCTAGACCCCTGCCATCCGGCACGGGCAAGAAAATTGCTAAAAAAGGGGCGTGCTAAGGTGTTCAAGCGCTACCCCTTCACCATCGTAGTACTAGACAGGACGGTCGAGGATTCAGTTACCCATCCCTACCGACTCAAAATAGACCCAGGCTCCCAAAAAACCGGCATTGCCATAGTTCAAGAGCAGACCGGACGGGTGACTAATGCCTTCGAGATTGAACACCGAGGGCAGCAGATTAAGAAATCTCTAGACTCTCGTAGAAAGTTAAGACAAAGGCGGCGTAGTCGTAAACTCCGATATCGCAAACCTCGGTTTCTTAACCGGACTCGAAAAGAAGGCTGGCTCCCACCATCTCTTGAAAGTCGGATTGCGAACGTCGAAACCTGGGTCAGGCGGATTCTAAGGGTATGTCCGATCACGGCACTCTCTCAAGAGTTAGTCAGGTTTGATATGCAGAAAATGCAGAACCCCGAAATTAGCGGCGTTGAGTACCAGCGAGGAGAACTATTCGGTTTTGAAGTCAAAGAATATTTACTCGAGAAATGGGGTAGAAAATGCGCTTATTGCAGTACTGATGGTGTTCCTCTTGAAATAGAACACATTCAAGCTTTAAGCCAGGGTGGCTCTAACCGAGTCAGCAACCTGACCCTGGCTTGCCGCCCTTGCAACCAAGCTAAGGGAAATCAGCCGGTGGAGATGTTTCTGCTGAAAAAACCGGACGTGTTAAAGCGGTTATTAACCAAAGCATTAACTCCTTTGAAAGATGCGGCGGCGGTTAATTCAACCCGATGGGAATTGCTCAGGAGACTCAAAGGGTACGGGTTACCTGTGGAAACGGGTACTGGTGGTCAGACTAAATTCAATCGCAAACTCCAGGGGCTTGCTAAAACCCATTGGACAGACGCGGCTTGTGTTGTTACTTCTACACCCGAAAGACTGCTAATTAATCGGCTCAGACCTCTGATTGTCAAAGCCAAAGGTCATGGCAGGCGGCAGCGATGTCGAACCGACCGATATGGCTTTCCTAATGGACATGCTCCCTCACAGAAATTCTTTATGGGGTTTCAAACCGGGGATTTAGTCAAGGCCGATATCCCATTAGGTAAATACGCGGGGCAGTATACCGGACGAATTGCGATTCGCTATAGGCCATCTTTTAAGCTGAGCACTAAGATAAGGAGCTTTGATGTACATCCGAAATATCTAAAAACCATTCAGCGAGCGGACGGCTATCAATACGGACTTTGAATCAACGGACTCGCTACCGCTCGACAAATTTATTGGCGGTAATTCCCCGGGCGCTAACCCTAACGGGTTTAGGCGTCCGCCCCCTTAACGCTTTTTAGGTGGTCAATTCCTTGGAGGATTTTTGATGACAAAACAGCTGAACCTACTGGAAAACAGTAATGTCATTCCCACAGCCCTGCATTTGGAGATGCAACGGTCATATCTTGAATATGCCATGAGTGTGATTGTGGGGCGTGCTTTACCTGATGTCCGTGATGGGCTTAAGCCCGTACATCGACGTATCCTATATGCGATGCACGAATTAGGGTTAACCCCAGATCGACCATACCGCAAATGTGCTCGTGTGGTTGGGGATGTGTTGGGAAAATATCACCCCCACGGTGACCAAGCGGTGTATGAAGCCATGGTGCGTTTAGTCCAAGACTTTTCCACCCGCTATCCCCTCCTTGACGGTCATGGCAATTTTGGTTCGGTGGATAATGATCCACCAGCAGCCATGCGTTACACTGAAACCCGACTTTCTCCCGTGGGCGCTCAAGCCCTATTGTCAGAAATTGGGGAAGCAACCGTTGATTTTATCGACAACTTTGATAGCTCCCAGCAAGAGCCAGTGGTACTCCCGGCACAATTACCGGTGTTGTTGCTCAATGGTTGCTCTGGCATTGCTGTGGGCATGGCCACCAATATTCCTCCTCACAATTTGGCAGAGATAGTAGATGGCTTGATTGCTCTGATTGACCGGCCCAATTTACCAGATGAAAAACTCTGGGAATTAATTCCCGGACCTGATTTTCCCACTGGGGGGGAAATTGTGGCAGCTGAGGGGATTCGGGATGCCTATACTACTGGTCGTGGCAGTATACCGATTCGAGGTATCACTAAGCTTGAAACTATTCAAGTCGGTCGAAAGAAACGGGGGCAGCGTAGGGCAATTGTAGTGAGTGAGTTGCCCTATCAGGTCCATAAGGCCGCCTGGATTGAAAAAGTAGCAGCTTTGGTGAATCAAGGGCGTATAGAAGGGATTAGCGATATCCGAGATGAAAGCGATCGCGAAGGGATGCGGGTGGTGGTGGAACTCAAACGAGATGCTCAGCCATCAGCGGTTCTCCAGCAGTTGTATAAGCAAACTCCCCTGCAAACAAACTTTGGTGCTATCCTGCTGACCTTGGTAGATGGACAACCCCGACAACTTACCCTGCGGCAGTTGTTAGAATCATTTATTAGCTTCCGAGAACAGACTCTAACCCGCCAATATACCTATGAGCAGTCCCAGAAAGAAAGACGTCTTCACCTGGTAGACGGGTTACTGGCTAGCCTCAATCAGCTGGATGCCATGATTGACATTCTCAGAAATGCTCCTGATGGTACCACTGCTAAGCTGTCCCTCCAAAATCAGTTAAACTTAAGTGAAATCCAGGCTGACGCAATTCTGGCCATGCCCATGCGACGGCTAACTGGCTTAGAACGAGAAAAGTTAGAGACCGAGGGTGAGGAACTTTCCCAGCGCCTGGAACAGCTGCACCAATTACTCAATGATCGGCGGGAATTGCTCAAAGCCCTGAAGAAAGATTTGCGATCGCTTAAACGCAAGTACGGTGATCCTCGCCGTACCATAATAAACTCTATTGCTTCCACTGAAAAAAAGCTAGAACAACCGACAGCTGCTCAACCCAGGAGTAAGAAATCTGCTCAACCCCAAAAAACTCCTGATACCCTACCTAATGCTCCCACTGAGCCAGAACAAACACTTCTAGAATTTACCTCTCACGGGTATGTACAGCGGCAAAGTGCCACAACACAGCCAAAATTACCCAAGTCAATTAAACAAGGGGAGGACTTTGTAGTTCAGGCTCAGCTGTTGCTCACCACACAAGAATTAATGGTAATCACTGGTTCTGGCAAAGCCTACCCAGTCAAAATTAGAGATATTCCACCAGCGGCTGGACGCAAGCAGGGTATTCCCTTGGTAAAGTTGCTGCCAAATTCTGCCCAATCAGAAACAGTTGTGGCTCACTTTAGGGTGCCAGATGACCTAGAAAACTTCACCCTAGTTTTGCTGACTCACCAAGGTAAAATTAAGCGTGTATCAGTATCTGAGTTGACAAAACTAACGAACCGTGGTATGTTGCTTACCAAGTTCAGAAATGATGATCAACTACAGTATGCCAACCTATCTACTACAGCGACACAAGTGGTGGTAGCAACCAGCAATGGACGGCTTTTGCGGTTTGAGGTGAATGACAAACAGTTACCGATTATGGGACGCAGCGCTCAAGGAAATCAAGCTTTGCGGCTAAAGGGTAAAGAAAAGCTGGTTGGCTGTGTTGTCCTAGGGGAAGAGGAAAACCTCTTACTGGTGTCTGAGCAGGGGTATGGAAAGCGCCTCCCCGTGCAGGCGATCAGGTTGGCTAATCGGGGAGACCTGGGAACTCAAGCGCTACAGTTTAAAACCGCTAAAGATGGTTTGGTCAGCATGGTCAGGGATTCCATCGCCAATGACGTCATGGTAGTCACTTCCCTTGGCGGTAAGCGTTTAGCTATGAAATCCGTGCCGATTTGGGGAAAAGATGGCACAGGCGATCGCATTGCCCAACTCAAGCCGGAGGAAAAAATCATCAGCGTTACTCCTGTGATTCAGGAATTAACTGTTTAAGGCGATAGCCCACACTGTGAACGGTTTCAATCAAATCTCTGGGTGCGCCAGCTAATCTCAGTTTGCGCCTCAAACTTTTGATGTAAGCGTTGACCGTCTCCTCTTCGGGAGGGTTTTCAAAAGACCAGACGTGCTCGATAATAACACTGCGAGTTAGTACCCGCCGACCGTTGCGCAGCAAAAACTCCAGTAAACTATACTCCTTACGGGTAAAGTGGATAGGTTGGTGAGCATAGCTTACTTCATAGGTACTCGGGTCAAGACGCAAATCTCCCCACTTAAGTACTGGTGGTGCGATAGATTGACCTCGGCGCAGCAGAGCCCGAATCCGAGCAAATAATTCTGGTAAGTCAACTGGCTTAACTAGATAATCATCAGCCCCTGCATCTAGACCCTTGACTTTATCATTAGTGGTATCGCGACCCGTCAACATTAGAATCGGCATTTGATTGCCTTGGGCTCGCAATTTTCGACAAACACCAAAGCCATCGAGCTTGGGCAGAGTCAGATCTAGCACCATCAAGTCATAATCAAGCATTTGGGATTGCTGGCAAGCAATTTCCCCATTGGTAACCAGATCAACCACGTAACGTTGGTTGGTGAGGGCTTCGGATAAATTTTCAGCAAGGAGAATATCATCTTCCACTAATAAAATTTTCATTGTAGAAGTAGTTTTTTGTTAAAAATGACTGATAAGAGTACATAGGTAAAGTCTAAAAGAGATTGGAGTGGCGATTCTAGGTCAAGATTAACTTATGTGACTCTCGTTCCTCCAGTTTCTACCTAGATCAGCAACAGTTAAGTTGACAGCAGTCGCAACCACTGTTCATAATTATCAGGTGGATAAACTTTAGCATTCAAAATAAACCCTTGGCTAACGTTGTTGTAATTGGTGCCCAGTGGGGCGATGAAGGAAAAGGCAAAATAACAGATCTGCTGAGTCGTTCAGCAGATGTAGTCGTCCGTTACCAGGGGGGCGTCAATGCTGGGCATACGGTTGTTGTTCAAGGTCAAACCTTTAAACTGCACCTGATACCTTCTGGAATTTTGTATCCGGATACAGAGTGTATTATTGGCTCCGGTACAGTTATTGACCCAGAAATTTTAATTGCCGAACTTGACCAACTTGAAGCACTGGGCATTTCCACTAAAAATCTGCTGATTTCAGACATAGCCCATGTCACGATGCCTTATCATCGATTGATTGACCAAGCATCGGAAGAGCGCCGGGGTAGGCAGAAAATTGGTACCACGGGTCGTGGTATTGGTCCGACCTATGCGGATAAATCAGAGCGTACTGGTATTCGGATCATTGACCTGATGGATCCGGAAGTATTGGTAGAAAAGTTAACCTGGACGATTAATTATAAGAACCCTATTTTAGAGAAGCTCTATAATCTATCGCCCTTAGATCCAGCTGCTGTGATCAAGCAATACCAGGAGTATGCTGAACGGCTAGGCTCCTATGTGGTGGATAGTTCCTTGAAGATTTATGAGGCGATTGAGCAAAAACGCAATATTCTGTTTGAAGGGGCTCAAGGGACACTGCTAGATTTAGATCATGGGACGTACCCCTATGTAACCTCTTCCAATCCAGTGGCTGGCGGAGCTTGTGTGGGTGCTGGTGTCGGACCGACAATGATTGATCGGGTGATTGGTGTGGCAAAAGCTTACACAACCAGAGTCGGAGAAGGACCGTTTCCCACAGAGATTCACACTCGAGAAGGAGAGTTACTTTGTGAGCTAGGATCAGAATTTGGGACAACCACCGGTCGCCGCCGCCGTTGTGGCTGGTTTGATGCCGTCATTGGTCGCTACGCTGTTCGGATTAATGGTCTTGACTGTCTAGCGATCACCAAACTGGATGTACTCGATACCTTTGAAGAAATTAAGGTCTGCGTCGCCTATGAAATTGACGGTGAACTCACTCGGGAATTTCCTAGCAGTACTAGCGTGTTTGCCCGATGCCAGCCCGTTTACAAAACCCTATCAGGTTGGCAAAAATCTACTGCTGAATGTCGGTCTTTAGAGGATTTACCAAAGGAAGCCTTGGATTATCTTAAATTCCTGGCAGAACTGATGAAAGTTCCTATTGCTGTGGTTTCCTTAGGAGCCAGCCGTGACCAGACAATTATTGTGGAAGACCCAATCCATGGTCCAAAGCGAGCACTATTGGATGCTAGCGGTACACCGATAACTTCGGGAGTTTAAGTGCGTCAGGGTATCAGGGCGTCAGGGTGTCAGTCGGAGAGTTTGAATCTCAGTAGTTTCCGATTCGATTAAAAACCCTGACCTACCATTGAGGTCAGCACCTCCCTCGGTGGCGGAATCGACCGGTAGCTGACCAGTAATTGCCATTAATTTGGCTACGTTATCTCGAAGAGTTAAAGTCCTAGCGATGAATGTTACTGTAGAATGTCAAAAGCGACCAGAAGGTAGTAAGCCGAGAGCCTTACGCCGTTCTGGATTGATTCCCACCGTACTTTACGGTCACAATGGTGCAGAATCTGTATCCTTAACTATGACGGCTAAAGCAGCAGAAGACTTGCTTAAAACAGCCTCGGTTAATAATACCCTGATAGAGCTCTCTATTCCCGACATTTCCTGGAATGGTCCAGTGCTGCTGCGGGAGATACAATCTCATCCTTGGAAAAATTCCCTTTACCACCTCAGTTTTTTCTCAGTGGCTTCTCAAAATAAAGTAGAGGTTGTTGTACCTCTGAAGCTAGTGGGAGAAGCCGTGGGAGTTAAGCAAGGTGGAATTTTGCAGCAAAGGCTTACAACAGTAAAAGTGCAATGTCCCCCAGATAAAATTCCCGAAACCATTGATATTGATATATCAAATTTGGAACAGGGTAAGATGCTGTACATTTACGAGTTAGTCTTGCCAGAAGGGATCGAGGTTATGGATGAGCCTAAATTAAGTGTTCTTGCTATCACTTCTAAATAAAGCGTTGCAGAATACAGGTAAGCATATGCTTACCTTAAATCCTATTTTGTTAATTGCCGATTGAGCACTGAGAATTTTCACTGAGAATTTTCACTGTTCAATTTTAAATTAACAAATAACGTTCCATGATAAATATTCAACCGAAAACAATATCATTACTTTATACAGTAATCATAGAGCAATGATAGGTTGGTTATAGTTGTCTGATTAAGCCAGGGCAGAGTTAAAATTTCCCTGGCTTTTTTGTGAATGATTAGTTGGATTGGAAGAAAATGACAGAAAACTCTCAACAGTCAAGACCTATTGATGTCTTTGGTGTCGGAAATGCTTTAGTCGATATTCTGGCACTGGTGGATGATGATTTTATCCGGCAACATGACCTGAATCGAGGGGCAATGACTTTGATGGATGCCCAAAAGCAGGCTATGATTCTACACAATCTTGAGCATCATTCTCTGGAACTAAGCTCAGGAGGCTCGGCTGCTAATACTATGATTGCGATCGCTCAAAGTGGTGGTAAAGGCTTCTATTCCGGTAAAGTCTCTAGAGATACCAATGGGGAATTTTACCGACAAGACTTATTGGAGGCAGGGATTCAATTTGATGTGCATCCAGCTGAGCTATCTAGTGGTCCAACTGGTACCTGTGTGGTTCTAACTACCCCTGATGCTGAGCGTACTATGTGTACTCATCTGGGAGTGTCTACTACTTTGGCTCCTACTGATATTGATGTAGAACGACTCAGCCAATGCAAATATAGCTACGTTGAGGGCTATCTGTGGACGGGGGATGGCACTCGGAAAGCTTGTATTGAGGCTATGGAACAGTCCAAGCTTAAAGGAGTAAAGAGTGCTTTTACCTTTTCCGACTTCTTTCTAGTAGAGAATTTTGCTGATGATTTCCGTCAGCTGATTACAGATTATTGTGATGTGGTCTTCTGTAACGCGGAAGAAGCACGTCACTTCTGTGGATTGGAATCCTTGTCTGATTGTGCTGGTAAAATTAGTGAGTTAGTGGATACAGCTTTTATCACTGATGGCTCTAATGGTTGTTTAGTGGTGGAAAATAAAACAATTTTCCAGGTGCCTGGATTCCCAGCTAAGGCCGTGGATACCGTAGGAGCTGGTGATGCCTTTGCCGGTGGTGTGTTGTTTGGAATCACCAATGGTTTGACCACTAAGCAAGCAGCACGTTGGGGAAACTATTTTGCTTCAAAAGTAGTACAAACTCATGGTCCACGTCTGGAGGGTTCTCAGGCTGAGTCTGTCAAGGAAGTTGTTAGTAGCGATTAAGCTATTGTGTATTTAATTTAGACAGCTTTCGTTCGCGTAGCGTGGCCTACGGCCAATCATTGTAAGCATTCAGTCATCAGCTGTCAGCTAACAGCTGACAGCTGAATGCTTCCCAATTAGTAAACAGTTCCAAGTTAACTGTTTATTGAAAAATGACACAGACAGATATTCCCAGTTTAATTAACCAGATGATGCAGCCGGAATTTTATCCTCATCCGGTGAAACTACCTATTGAACTGATTCAGACCCATGCTTCCTATGTGCTGCTTACTGGCGAGTACGTCTATAAAGTCAAGAAAGCCGTATATTTTGGATTCCTGGACTATTCAAGTTTAGCTCAGCGAAAGCATTTTTGTCAAGAAGAAATGCGCATCAATCAGTCAGTTTCTCCTGAGATTTATTTGGAAGTTGTGCCAATCATTAAAACCAGTGATGGGTTTGGACTAGGGGGAGTGGGTGAGGTGGTAGAGTATGCAGTTAAAATGCGCCAGTTTCCTCAAGAGTCTCTGTTAAGTACTATCCTGGAACAGCAGAATCTTACCACAACTCATAGGTTGGAATTGGGAAAAGTTGTAGCTCAGTTCCATCAAAGGGCGAAGACCAATAATTATATCCGTAGTTTTGGCACAGTTGCTAAAATTCGGGAGGCGATTGACCAAAATTATCAGCAAAGCCAAAAGTACATTGGTGGACCTCAAACTGGGAGCAGGTCAAATAAGCCTAACAAATGAACTACTTGACAAAACAACAAAAATCCTGTGTTCGAGCCGGTCTTAGTTGCAGAACAGATGAACTATTTACCAGAGGAGCAAGCAATTACCCATGAGGGGGCGATCGATAAGGTAAAAATATTCGGTAAAAGTGACATACTCCCCCTATTACCTATTACCCATTACCCATTACCCATCACCATTCCCCATTCCCCATTCCCCATTCCCCATTCCCCAGATAAGCGTACAAATGTTCTGCATAAGTGACATGCTCCCTATTTGAGATGGTAAGTATGACCGACTGGCTTTCCGAGAATTAGCGATCGCAAAAGCCAAGCGTTATCAGTTACCGATACAAATTATTTACGCTCTGCGCACCAGAAGCTGTGTTATGCGAACGCGCCCCGCGTGGCCTACGGCCAATCGCTTATTATCTCGTAGTGGGGATGTGTCTGATGCTACGGTTGATTTGCTTAAGGGTCAACAGGCTGGATTTGAAGGGTTTACAGAAGAGGAACAATCTTTGGTGATTAGGTTGGATACTAGTCAGGATTGGGAATCCCAGTTGTTAAAGTAAGAAGTATGAACAAGGCATCAAGTATCAATTATGAAGGCTTAAGTATCAATTATGAAGTATGAAGGGTTAAGTATGCAGTGTAAGAGCATCTCAATTAGGCTTGACACAAGGAGTTAGAAGAATCTAATCTATGGTCAATGAAACTTGAACTGAGAACTTGAATCATGTAATCATGATCCATACTGATAATAAAAATAACAGTCACAAATGGGAGCGCTCTGATGTTATCGCTGCCTTTGCTTTAATAGTATCAATTTTGACTTTTGTATTTAGCTCTTCAGGACAGAGAGCACTATGTTCCATTGGAGTTTAAAATGAGACCTGTCCTGAAATCCCACCTTGTGTTATCGGTACAGGTGATACTTGTAATTGCGCGGATTTTAAAAGTCAAAGACAAGCTCAATTATTACTGAAAACCTATCCCGGGGATATTCACAACCTCGATGGTGATCAAGACGGTATAGCTTGTGAGAAGCTCTTACAAATCCAAAACTAAAGATGTACTTGGAGGACTGACTTAGGCGTTTGATTGACTTCAGGTTATAACCAAGGTTCAGAAACACCTGTTACCCAAGATCTGGCGGCCAATGCCAGTCGTTCATCTAGTAGTTTATCGATTACGTGGCCATTGAGGTTCGCTCGCTGTACGTGATTCTTATTCTCACAGGGCTGATCTAATGATATAGGGGATATAGGGTATGTATTTACAAATTGTTAAGCTGTAGGTGTTGATGCCCTAATGTGTTATACTTAAGTTGTAAAGAAAAATACAAATATGCGCTTATTATAAAGAGAAAAAGTTATTTATAGTAAGGAATCAAGGTCTTCTTTGTGGTATCAAAGGCGAAAAACATCTATGATACCAAATTTTAGCTAAAATCAGCAATCAGCTATCACGTTCTTGAGGGTTGGGTTGTTCAGGATAACTGATGTACTCCCGTACCTCAGTTAAATACCTAAGTTTTCCTTGATCAAAAAATTGACTATATAGCACTACCCATTCAGATTAGGACATTGTCTTGATGCAAAGCGCGAGTGGGGGAAACCACGGCAGTCGCTCATGGGGGGAACCCCCAAGACCGCGCTGCCTCCCCAAGAGCGTAATGGTGCGTTTTCCGCATTAAGAATTTAATTCGCCGACGGAAAGCGCACCTTTGACTTCTGACTTCTAACTTCTGACTTGCCCGTAGCGCTATAAGTACCCGCAAGGGTACTGTCAAGCCTAGTGCAACCTTGCGATTATGTACATGGAAAGAACATTCACTTGAGTTCTTTGTAGTAGTTAATTGTAAGGAGAATGGTTATGTCAGAAACTGAAATAGTTTCCAATCAAACCAACCAAGGCAAGGAAATAGAACGGGAGGATCAGCAGCTCCATGAAATCACTTCCAGCGAAACTCAATCCCAGTCAATAGATACCGAAGACCAATTTGAGGGAATGATGGGTCGCGGTGAAATCGAAGCAGTACCTGGATTCAATAAATCCCGAGCGCTTAATGAGGGTTTTGATTTCCAGGAAAGAATGTTGGTCACAGAGGATATGGAAAATCTTCCAGATGCTGGTGCTGGAGAATTCCAAAGGCCAGAGTCAGTATGTGGTAGTGACGACCGCATCCGCATTTCTTCACTTACTAGTATGCCCTGGCGATGGATTTGCCAGTTAATCATTACCAAAGCTAATGGGAGGCGGTCTCTGTGTACTGGCTGGTTGATTGGACCACGGACAGTAATGACTTCTGGACACTGCGTCTATAGCCATAGTGCTGGTGGTTGGGCCAGGAAAATTGAGGTCTTTCCCGGTATTGATGAAAACGAAGCTCCCTTCGGCTCCCAAGTTAGCACATCCTTCCGCAGTGTAAAAGGCTGGACACAAGAACAAGATGATGATTTCGACTACGGAGCAATTATTCTACCGGATGACACCCTAGGGAACCGAGTCGGCTGGTTCGGATTTGCCAATCTATCCGACGACTTACTCACAAATCTACTGATAAATAACTCTGGCTACGCTGGTGACAAACCATTTGGCACACAATGGTTCAATGCTGGTCGAATTACCAGAATCACTGGTCGCAAGCTCTCCTATATGCTCGATACCTATGGCGGTCAAAGCGGTAGCCCAGTCTGGCGCTTGCAAGATGGTCAACACCATGTAGTGGGAATTCACGGCTATGGTGGCTGTCCTAACAGTGCTGTCCGCATCAATAAGTCTGTGTTTGATAACATGTCGGCTTGGAAAAATGTCTAATATAGCGCTACGCGCAAGTCAGAAGTCAGAAGTCAGAAGTCAGAAGTCAGAAGTCAGAAGTCAAAAGTCAGCTATGACTAAGTTTAGGAGTTTAGGAATGTCAAACATCTGAATGCGTTGCTATATCAGCTTTTAGTTATCAGCTTTTAGCTCACGCTAAAAGCTGACGGCTGACGGCTGACGGCTGACCACTGATACCTGAATGCTTACAGTTCAACTAACAAAGGAAAAAACTGTCAGATGACTACTAAACTACAAATTCCTGTTAAATCTTTTGCTTTGAGCAGTCTTATCGGATTATGCCTGCTGTTTTCCGCTTGTAGCGCTCCGCAACCAGACGTTCCATCGGAAAACAATCAGGGTAATAATCCAGATAATAATCCAATAGAAAGGTCAACTGATGAACAAATGATTATCGAAGGTAAAATTGTCGCAGTTATGGAAAGCTTCCCTCTACAGTTAAAGGTAGAGACGAAGTCTGGTTCCTATAGTGTACAACTTCTTTCCGATACCAAAATCACTCGTCAAGGAGAAACTGTTGACCCAGGAAAATTAAGTCCTGATCAGAAGGTTCGGATTAAAGGTCAGAGTTCTGGTTCCAGTAAGTCTGCTATCACTGCTCAAACTATTGAAATCCTTTAGTAAGCTATCAGCATTCAGCTATCAGCATTCAGCGGTCAGCGGTCAGCGGTCAGCGGTCAGCCTTCAGCGGTCAGCCTTCAGCGGTCAGCGGTCAGCGGTCAGCGGTCAGCCGTTAGCCGTCAGCGGTCAGCCGTTAGCCGTCAGCGGTCAGCCGTTAACTGTTCGCGTAGCGTGCGCGTAGCGCATAAGCTGATAACTGATAACTGATAACTGATAACTAAAAACTGAAAACTGAAAACTGAAAGCTGAATGCTGAAAACTGAATGCTGAAAGCTGAAAGCTGAAAGCTGAAAGCTGAAAGCTGAAAACTGAAAACTGAAAACTGAAAACTGAAAGCTGAAAGCTGAAAGCTGACCGCTGAAAGCTGAAAGCTGAATGCTGACCGCTGAATGCTTAGAAATCACCTTTGTTTATCTAACAATGGAGCTGCCTCTAGCAAGGTTCTAGTGTAAGGATGCTCAGGATTAGTAAACAGGTCATGAGTTGGTTTCTTTTCAACAATCTGACCTTTATTCATCACGGCGATTCCATCACAGAAAAACCGTGCTACCCAGAGGTCATGAGTAATAAACAAATAGGTAAGATTAAAGGCTTCTTTCAACTCCAACATTAATTCTAGTACTTGAGTTTGGACACTAGCATCCAGCATACTCACTGGTTCATCACAAATCACCAAACTAGGATGAGTAATCAATGCCCGAGCAATAGCAACCCGTTGTTGTTGTCCTCCAGAAAGGTCAGCAGGATATCGATTATAGTAATCTTCTACAGGCGTTAATCCTACCCGTTCTAGCATTTCCTTGACCTGGTTTTTTGCTGCTGTTGGATTAGCCGCTAATTTATGAATAAATAACGGATCGGCAATACTTTCTCCCACAGTCATTAAAGGATTAAGACAAGCATGGGGGTCCTGAAATACCATTTGGATTTGACGACGAATCTCTTGTAGGGAATGTCGATTGAGTGTAGCTAAATTTGTGCCTTGAAACTCAACGGTTCCAGCAGTAGGACGAACTAATTGCAAGATAGTGCGAGATAAAGTACTTTTACCACAACCGGATTCTCCTACTAGTCCCAAAATTTCACCAGGATATAAATCAAAACTGACGTTATCCACAGCTTTGATAACGTTTTTTTCTTGAGATACCAGTTGCTGAATAAAATTGCTTTCTAAGGTATAATATTGCTGGAGATTGGTAACCCGTAGCAAAGGGGTAGGAATGGCAGAGCTGGAATTACCCTCATTGTCATTAGTGTCAGTGTCATTAGTGTCATTGTGCTCTCTAACTGCCTGGAGATGTAGAGCTGCTTCTAAAAGCGATCGCGTATAGTCATGGTTAGGTTGCCACAGAATCTGTTCCACTGGCCCAGTTTCCACCATTTTCCCACCATACATGACCGCAATGCGATCGCAATATTCCCCGATCATGGCCAAATCGTGAGAAATCAGTAACAGTGCCATGTCCCGTTCTCGACATAACCTAGTTAATTCTTCTAATATCTGTGCCTCTACCGTAACATCCAAGCTAGTGGTGGGTTCATCTGCTACAATTAGCTTGGGATTGAGCAACAAGGCTAATGCGATCGCAACCCGTTGCCGCATCCCACCACTAAATTCATGGGGATATTGAGAGAAGCGATTAGCGGGAATTTTCACCGCATCTAGAGTTTCTATTACTTTTGCTTTAGTCTCACGTCCTGATAGCTGGGGTTGGTGAGCTCTGAGGGTTTCTAGGCAGTGTTCCCCTATACTCATTAAAGGGTCAAGGCGAGTCATCGGGTCTTGAAAGACTAGGGCTACTGCTTCTCCCCGAAACTGGCGCAGCTGTGCAGGGGTTAAATCAAAGACAGACTTTCCAGCAAACCTAACCTGTCCTTTCACTCGGGACCGTTGCGGTAACAACTGCATGATTGCTCGTCCCAGAGTAGACTTACCGCAGCCTGACTCACCGACTAATCCCAGTCGGTCCCCTGAATCTAGGATAAAGGAAACATCATCTACTGCCCAAGTGGGTTTTTCAAGGGATTGGCTGCTAGGATAGGCCACCTGCAAGTTTTCGACACAAAGTAGCGCTTCACTCATCTATTAAATATTTCTCTCCCAATAATATAAAAACTTTGATGCCATAACCATTAAATTTTGATTAAAATTTGTAAAGCTAGACTAATTCCTATCTAAGTCAACTGCTCTGATCGAGTTCATGAGGCCGCCAGTAGGATTGAGCAAAGTTATCCTATAAACATCTTTTTGACATCTTTTTGTCAGGGCATCACCATGGAACCTGTAAATCCCCAAGTGTCTAATCACTATCAGCCAGATTCAAATTCTCAAAGCCAAGAAGAAACCAAAGCCAAATCCTCGGCATGGCTACTCACAGTCCTGTTTTTGGTAGGAGGTCTAGCTTTGTTGCAAATCTCGACAGTACCAGAACCCCCTGTAGCCCAGACGAAAACTAAACAGACACCACCGCGACCTGTAGAAACTATTCCCCTGACCTTAGGTAAAGGAATTAAACGGATCCAGTTACTGGGTGAAGTAGAGGCAAGTGAAAAAATCACGATTAAATCTCAGGTGGATGGTGTAATACAACAAGTCAAAGTCCGAGAAGGCGATCGCGTTAAACCGGGCATGACCATTGCTATTCTTGATGGTGCTGACCAACAGTTAGCCCTCGCCCAAGCTAAGGCAAGGCTTGCTCAGGAAAAAAGTAATCTCGCTCGATTACAAGTGGGAACCCGTCCAGAAATTCTTGCCCAACGGCAAGCAGAACTGGATGCCGCTAAAGCTAGGGAACAAGAAGCAAAGGACAACCTTGATGGTATGATAGCCGTCCAACCCAATTTAATTGCCCAACGGCAAGCAGAACTAGATGGGGCTCAAGCTCGGGAACAAGAAGCCAAGGATAACCTAAAACGCATTGAAGCCCTAACTCTGGAAGGAGCTCTGTCTGAACGAGCAAAAGTGGAAGCCGAAAAAGCAGCTGATGCAGCTACCAGTGAGCGCTTACGGGCTCAAGCTGCCCTAAGTGCAGAACAAACTAAAACCCAGCAAGAGATTGCTGAAGCCAGAAGTACCGTTGATGCCACCATCAGTGAGCGGTTGCGCATTGCAGCTCTGTTAGCGGAAGCCCAAGTCGGACCAACCCAGGAAGAAATTGATGCCCAGAAAGGGGTAGTAGCAGCAGCTGTTGCAGCGGTTGAGCAAGCTCAACTAGCATCAGAACGAGCCACGATTAAAGCGCCTATAGCCGGAGTTGTGCAATCCCGCCAGGTTGACACTGGCAACTATGTTGAAGGTGGCGATGCCATCATTACCTTGGTCAATAATGCTCAATTCGATATCTTTCTACAAGTACCAGAAAAGTTTACTAATCAGGTCAAACCAGGGATGTATGTGGAATTAACTGCACCGCGAAGTTTACCTAACTGGCAGCAACGAGCACAGATTACCAGCGTTGTGCCTACAGCCAATGCCAACTCACGGCGACAACTAGTAAGGGTAAATCTCAACAATCCCCCAAAAGACTTATTAGCTGGAATGGGAATTGAAGCCACCTTAGATTTACCCATTGATGTAGATCCCAGTTTTGTTATCCCCCGTGATGCCATCATTAAACGAAAAAACCAATCCTTAATATATACCATTTACCAAGACAAAGCACAAGAGTTTACCGTAGAAATATTAGCGGATATGGGGGAAAAACTCCTGATCACTAATCAAAAATTACAAGCCAATCAACCCCTAGTTGTGTCAGGTGGTGAAGGACTAAAAAACGGCGCACCAGTCAAAATTACTAGTCCTTAATTCCTAATTATTGAACCTATTGCAAACCTGAAAAACTAGTACCGCTGTGCGGAATTCAAAATTCAAAATTCAAAATTCAAAATTCAAAATTATTACATGTTTAGTTATTAGAGGTTTAATATATAAGAGTTTTGCTATTTTTGAAAAGTATATTGATTTCCGCCGTGCTGTATAGCGGTTTTCAATTTGGTGAGGTACAGATTACCTGGTTTTAGGGAACAGCGGATCTGGGAACAGGGAACAGGAAAGAGGAACCCACCCCTAGGGTGTGTTTTCAAAGTTTTCCGCAAGATATTAGATCCCCCCCAGCCCCCCTTATTAAGGGGGGAGCAATACTCAAAGTCCCCCTTTTTTAAGGGAAACGGGGGTACTCGGAGTTTGAAGACACGC